>JAZODH010000067.1:0-1967 GCA_045596925.1 Eubacteriales bacterium | reverse complement strand
TGAATCAAAAATTTCCGAAGTAATTGCTACTTCCCTTGAAAGTCTCCGCTCAATGGTCGATGCAAACACGGTCATCGGCTCTCCCATAAACACCGAAAGCGGTACCACAATAATTCCCATTTCAAAGATCTCCATGGGCTTTGCCTCCGGCGGGGTTGACTACAACAGCAAAGAAACCGACGCAAAGACCTCCCGTCCCCAGAACTTCGGCGGCGGAGGCGGAACGGGTCTGAGTATCTCTCCCGTGGGATTCCTTACGGTCGACAAGTTCGGCGAGGTGGGTATGATCACCCTTGAAGGCGCTTCCGCCTCGGGTCTCGATCAGATCGGTGATCTGCTTGAGCGCACACCCGATCTCATCGAAAAATTCAAGGCTGTATTCAAGAAAAACAAGTAATAAATTCTTCTGAAAGGCATAAGATTTACCAACAAAGATTGGGGGTTTTGTGCCTTTGAGAAATTTTAGATATTTTCGCACGACAGCTTTGCTTTTGGCGTCGTTGTTTCTGCTTTTTTCGCTGACTTTACCCACGCAGGCTCTTTCTCTGTCCGCACAGAGCGCAGTGCTTATCGACGCGCGGGACGGAAAGATCCTGTACGAAAAGGACGCGGATACACCTCGTCCCATGGCAAGCACCACCAAGATTATGACGGCGCTCGTGGCCCTTGAAAACGGGGACGTAAACGAAATGATCGATATTCCCGACGAAGCGGTAGGCGTGGAAGGCTCGTCCATTTACCTGCAAAAGGGCGAACGCATGACTCTCCTTGAGCTTCTTTACGCACTCCTGCTTCAAAGTGCCAACGATGCCGCCGTGGCTATCGCGGTCGGTGTAGGCGGAAGCGTGCCCGATTTTGCCCGCATGATGAACGAAAAGGCCATAGAATTGGGACTTACGTCAACGCACTTTGAAAACCCAAACGGTCTTGATGCGGACGGTCACGTTACCACGGCGAGAGAGCTTGCGATATTGACCGCCGAAGCCTTGAAAAATCCGACCTTTGCAGAGATAGTTTCCACTTACAAAAGAAAAATATCGGGCCCCGACGGCGGAGTTCGGCTTGTGGTCAACCACAACAAGCTGCTGAATATGTACGACGGCTGCGTGGGCGTAAAAACGGGATTTACAAAGAAGAGCGGACGCTGTCTTGTCAGCGCCGCCTGTCGCGAATCCCTTACCCTTGTTGCCGTGACCCTTTCAGCTCCCGACGACTGGCGGGATCATACCGCGCTTCTCAATTACGGTTATGAAAACTACTACTGCGAAATTCTTTGCGACGAGGGCGGTTTTATTGAAACACTGCCCGTTGTTGGCGGGGTTCAGGACTCCCTGCTCTGCGTCAACTGCGATTACGTGGCGGCAACACTACCCCGCGATCACGGAGAGATAAGTGCCGACGTTCAGCTCCCGCAGATGGTCTACGCCCCTGTAAAAGCAGGAGATATCGTCGGGCACGTCACCTACCGTTGCGACGGCCGAGTCATAGGCGAGACCCATATCAAGGCGGCCTACGATATAGAACAGATAAAATACAAGAAAAATTTTTGGCAAAAGGTGTGGGATTTTATTACGGGAATCTTCTCGTGACCCACATAAAAATATGGAAAAAATAAGACTTCAGAAATTCTTTACCGACGCAGGGGTAATGTCCCGACGCGCCGCGGAAAAGGAGATCATCGACGGTCGGGTACGTGTAAACGGACTTATAGCACAGCTTGGCGACCGTGTTGATCCCGAGCTTGACACGGTGGAATACAAGGGAAAAATCATTCCTTACCGAAGCGGTGAGCTGACCTACATAATGCTGAACAAGCCGGTGGGCTGCGTAACGACGGCAGACGACGAAAAAGGCCGCAAAAACGTGGTAGAGCTTGTGTCCTCTCTCGGCAAACGGGTGTACCCCGTGGGCAGGCTTGACATGAACTCGGACGGTCTGCTTTTGCTCACCGACGACGGAGAGCTTGC
>JAZODH010000066.1:0-16861 GCA_045596925.1 Eubacteriales bacterium | reverse complement strand
GCCTTTACGTCACCGCTCTGATTGAGCTTGGTCTTTGCCGCGGGATTTACCGCAACGCAGAAGGGATTTACCCAATAGAAGCCCGCATCCTTCAATGTACCTATATACTTACCGAAAAGCGTAAGAACGAGTGCTTCTTGGGGGTGAAGCACCTTCAGCCCCAAGAAAGGTATCCAGCCAAGGCACACCCACAGCAATCCAACCACGAAGAGCGGAACGCCCAACGTATAGTTTTCAACGTCCATCTGCATACCACCCAACGCCACGACGGGGATAGCCGCAAGGTAAATAAGTCCCCAGAGGAGCATCATACCCATGCCGTTTTTCTTTGCTGACAAGATCTTTTCTTTCATAATAGTCTCCGTTCTGCCCTGTCGGGCTGATTTATGGCGAAGCGTCCTGACCGAAGTCTGCTTCGCTCTTGATATCACAATGATATCATAAAAATATCTGTTTGTCAAGAGTTTACGAACAAAAAATGATTTTCGATCCCCATTGTCCTTTTGTAGGTCAGGGGCTTGCTCCTGCCGCCCAAATGGTTAATTACATGCAAAAAACGGCGGGAGCAAGCCACCGCCCTACAAACAAAAATCAAAAAAGAGGGAATTTCTTCCCTCTTCTTTATTTTTTCTTGGGTAGTTTTTCTCTCGTGCCGTCGGGGCGCTCGATGACCGTGTTCTCAAGCTGAGCACCAAAGGACGCGCGGAACTCTGCCAGATATTCCTGTCGCAAATCCGCCTGCTCCGCAAGCTCTGCCACACTGAGTGGCTCAATTTTCGACTTACGGGCGAGAAAATTTATTCTGTCTATCTTGCTCTTCTCCATCTCAGCCCTCCAAAGCCTCGGGGAGGCCAAAGAAAAGAGATTCTGCCGTTTCCGGCTCAAGAGTTGCGGCAAAAATAACGTAGCCGTTCTGCTCTCCGATATAAGCAGACTCAAGTCTTGGCGCTTCCTGGGGCGCATAGCCGTTATAAAGCTCGATTCGCTCGTCGCGGTAGGTCTTGAGAAGATCGACGATCTCCGCAGCGTCACTTTCGTCATTCGCCTTGAAGATGACACATTCGTCAGAAGCGATGGAAGCAGATACGATGGCATAAGCCTCAGTGTACTTATCAATAATGCCATATCTGAGCATGAGACTGTCAGAGTCAAGCTCAGTCATGTCGGTCATCGAAAGTCCCGTCACCATATACTCGACGGCGACCTTCAGGTCGGGCAGCTCGAATGGTTCCGCCTTCTCGGTCTCCGTACCCTTGTCCATATCGGTGGTATCTCCCGAGTCGTCGGGGATATCCTTCGGTCCGCAGGCGACGGCCAAGACCGCAAAGGTAAATATCAGCAGTAATGCAAAAAATCTTTTCACTTTATTGTCCCTTCAAAAGTTAATCTGTTATAGCGTGAGTCTTGACGTACTCCATAAGCTGTTTGCTGGACTTTCCGCTAAGGTGGATACCCTCGCTGGAATGGGCAGGGTCAAGCTGACCGTCATCCGTCGCAAACAGGTGATAGGTATCAAGATAATGCAGCTTCAGCTCGTTTGCCATTTCGATCAGCGCAATATTCAGGTCAAGAATCCTGGGATTTGCCTCGTAGCCCTTATAACCGGAAACATAGCTGCAGGAATCGAAAACGGGCATAACGCCCAGAATGCAGATCTCTGCATCGGGCAGGAGTTCCTTGACCGATTCAACCGCGGCTCTGTACCCTCTGATGATCGCGCGCGTTCCGCCGCCCGAGCCAAGCTCGTTTATGCCGAACATCATGTAAACTCTTTTGAACTGACGTCCGCTTTGTCTGATAGCATCAAGGATCGTGACCTTCTTCACCGCGCCGTCAACCATGATCTTGACGCCCTCGCGGGTGCCGATCTGGGAGGCTGTCACGGAAACCGCAGTATAAAATGTTGCAGTCGAATCCTTTGAACAAGCCAGCTCAACGCCCTGCATTCTCGAGTCGCCGATAAACAAAGTGTCGGCAAAATAATCATCGCCCGCAGGCTCGGTTTCAGAAAGCACACACGGCCACTCGAAGCGGTTTTCGGGCGGGAACAGCAGTTCTTCGTCTCCGCTTTCGGAATCGGAAGAAGACTCGTCCGACGTGGAATCGCTTGAGCTGTCCGAGGAGCTGTCCGAGGATGAATCGGATGAGCTATCGGGCGAGGAATCCTCGCCTGTGGAGGTATCATCACTCTCCGTATCGGGAGGGAGCGTTTCGGTAGTGTCGGGCTGACTCGTATCCGGCTCGCTTGTGCTCGGCTCGGTCACGGGGGGCTTGGTTACGGGCGGATTGGTCACGGGAGGAAGCGGTTCCGTTGTCTGAGGAGGTTGTTCTGTCTCCGTTGTGTCGGGGGTCTCGCTGTCCGTGTCGGTCAGGACGGGGGTATCGGGAGTCTTTTCGGAATCCGAATCGGTATAAACGGGAGGTTTAAAATCATCGTCCTTTCCGAAAAGGCTACGGACATTTATGACGCCACTTGCAGAAAGCATGGCAAAAACGGCGAGTAAAATCGCCGAAACAAAAGCAATTATTATGATCTTTTTGCGTTGTTGGTTTTTCTTTCTTCTTTTTTTGTGCGCATCGAGACGCAACCCCGATCTGCGCTGATTGTGGTTGTTGTACTGATACATTATTCACCAAATCTATCTATATTAAACCGGCAAAGTGCCGTAATTTTATTTATCCTATTTATTCTATCATTATCTAAACAATATTTCAAGGAAATTCGACAAATATTTTAGATAAAAATCGACATTTCCTCAATATTTACATTCTGTTAACATATTTTATTCCCTGCCTTTTCCTTTTTTTGAAAAGGGGCTTGTAAAAACAGTTTATTCGTGGTACAATTTAACTTGACGAAAATACTGTAAAAAATTCCAACTGCAAGGAGAAAAAACAAATGAAAAATCACGTTTACGTTGCCGCCTGCGACCGCAACGGCGGTATTTACCACTATACCCAAAATCCCGACGGAAGCCTTGAATTTATTGACATCTTCCCTCTTGACCGTCCCACTTATCTTGCGATCAGCGGCAAACGCATGTACGTGACCGTCAGAGCGCCGCACGGCGACGGCTCGGACAGCGGTGTCATCGCTCTTGACATCGGCGAGGACGGCTCGCTTTCAAATCCCTCTCAGATAGACTCCACCGAGGGACTTGTGGCTTGCCACCTGTGCGTTGACGAAGCAGACGGCACAATTTTCTGTGCAAACTACGTTTCGGGAAGCGTCAAAAAGATCGGCGGCAAGCTGTCTGTTCACGAAGGAAGCGGCCCCAACCTGCCAAGGCAAGACAAGGCTCACACCCATTACGTTTGCCTTTCTCCCGACAAAAAATACGTCTTTGCCGTCGATCTCGGCATAGATTCCATAATCGTCTACGACAAGGAGCTTAACTGCCGCTCCGTGGCGAAGGTTCCCGCAGGACACGGCTGCCGCCATCTTATTTTCGCACCCGACGGCCAGACTGTTTTCTGCGCAAACGAGCTTGCATCTTCTCTCTCCGCATTCTCCTATGAGGACGGAAGACTGACTCTGCTTGACACCGTTTCGGGTCTGCCCGAGGGCTTTGCGGGCACGACCAAGGCGTCCGCTATCAGATACAGCGACGGGAAGATCTATATGTCCCACCGCGGTTACGACACCATCGCCTGCTTCAGCTTTGACGGCGAAAAGCTCAATCTTGAGTCAAACAGTTGGGTGGGAGGCGAGTCGCCCCGCGACTTTGATTTCATCGGCGGCTACGTTTACAGCACCAACGAGCTGACAAACAACGTGACCGTTCTGAAAAAGAACGGCAACGGATCTCTTTCCCTGCTTCCTTTTATGTACGCAACCGCGCCCGACCCGCTTTGCGTCGTGGCAACGGAGCTTTAACAAAAAAGATCGCCGAAGCGAGTTCAGAAGTTCGCTTCGGCGTTTTTCAAAATATCACGGGGACGGGATCTCTCAGCAGATCGCGCTCAAGTACAGCAGATCAGCCACCACGTCCGCAAGAGTACATGGTGTGACGTTCCCTTCTGCCAGAGTGCAAAAAATTTCCGTTGCTTCGGCAAGAGATGTGCCGAGAGGGATAGTTTCGCTGTCATCTCCGTACTCAACGGTCACGCAGAAGGTTACTCTCTCCCCGTCGCGTGCAAATAAAATGTATCTTATATCCTCGCCCAAAAGGGACCTTTCCCTGCTGGCGAGGATCATTTTGTTTTCCGAATCCATTGTTCCGTCCTTTCAAAAATGAAGTGTCCGATACATATATTATATCATACTGTGCAAGCTCGAAAAAATATGCAAATTCGGTGAATATTCACGTTCAGCCCACATAAACATAGAAAATACGATTATTAACAGAGATATTTTTGTCATTTGTTATAAGTTCCGCCAAAATTCGACACATAATTCCCCACCGAGTCAATTTATTCAAGCAAAATAAAAAGTTTTATTCATGAATATTCAAACAATGAAAAGTGAATTTATAAACCGTTTATAACAACTTATCACCTATAAAAGCAGGAAAAGCATGTATTTTTAAACATTTCTGTAAAAAGTTTTAGAAATTGCCGAATAAATGCAATAAAAAATCTCCGTCCTTTGAATAAGGACGGAGATTTTGTCGTTTTTTCTGATATTTTTTCCCTCAGAGCACCCTTTCGCCCGTTTCGCTATCGAAAATTGCCGAAGTGCACCGAGGAAGCGTTATATTGAGTGTTTTGCCGTTCTTTAATGTCAGTTCCCTTTCGCCGCCCTCGTAGCAGTTAAGCGCCACCAGTCCGCAGCCCGCTTGGATAGAGTCACCCGACTCACAGTAAATGTGAACACCGCTTTCCCGCAGTATCTCGCGCATAAAATCTGTGCTCGTGCGCTGGAACGCCGCAAAGAACATATTTCCGCGACGGGCGCAGGCAACCTTTCCGCTTTCCGCATATCGGAGAAGCTCGGTGTCATAGCCGCTCTCAATATAAAACTGAGGGGATATTTTGTGAGTGGAATTTTCAACGGTCGTGCCTTCACATCTGTCCCAGACAGATCGCGCGCTGCGTTCTTCCCTGTCAAGGACTCCGACCTTCATACCGGTCAAGATCTCTACGTTTTCAAGAGACGCGGAAATACCGTCAATAAAGCCTGCCGCGCCCGTAAACAGCAGGGTCTTACCCTCGCAACGGCGGTTTATCATATCACGGTCGGCGTCGGTCAACAGTACGCAGTTTGTAAAGATAATGCACTTATAGCGTTCCATATCCGCGATCTCAAGATCGGGCAGGTAGATCTCGTCATATGCCGCGCCCGCAAAGGAAATAGAGGAATGAAGCTGATATTCGTCCTCGGTGAAGTTTTTCTGATAAAATCTTCCCTTGGGGTTATGCACGATCAGAACCTCGGCTGAGGGCTTATACGGACGGGCAGTGTACTCTTTCATCACCGCCTGGATCTTTTCGATCTCAGCCATAAGCTCGGGAGTATCCCACCAGCCTACCTTGCGGTAGATACTGCCCGCCATGGGGTTGGTCACACCGTCAGCCAGTAGCTTGGGGATAACGCGGTGGTCGTAATACCAGAATCCCTGACCTGCGTATATGGGGTGGAAGGAGCACTTACGAAGCTGGAAGATAGTTTCATCCAGCCTTTCGGGGTCGCCGTGGGGGAAGAAATCCAGCCCCTCGGGATTTTGGTCCATTTCGGTCAGCCAAAGCTTTCCGTTGAGCCTGCAGGACTCAAGAACGCCGCGGCTCATGGACGCGCCGTTCACCTGCTTGCGGTTATTTTCATAAGGGAAAGGACCGCAGAGAAAATCAACGTTTTTATCCGAGAACATCATTTCGGGAAGCAGGTGTCCTCTCACGGGTGCCGACTGCTCGGCAACGCAAACGTAATAACCGTAAAAAGTGCCTGCCAGCACGGGTCTGTTCCAATTTTCCTTTACGACCCGACAGAAGCGGCTGATAGCCTCAACGGTAGTCAGCTGAATGGTATATTGGGAATCTATTATCTGCATGGAATCCGCGGGATCGCGGTAGTCTCCGAGGCTTGCGGGCTGGGTCCAGTCGGGCTTCATCTGAGCGTTGTCAAAATCAACGTCCTCCCTGCCCCATGACGCACGGAGCGCCTCGACCGTATCATACTTTTCACGAAGGTATCTGCGGAAGCGGCGGTGCATGGGAGCGGAGGTATCATTGAGCCACTGGTGCCACTCGCCGAACATACCGTAGGCAACCTGAATAGCGATAACGTGTTTTCCCTCTTCGGTGTCGCATATAGCTCGGCAGAGCTTTGCAAGAAGCTCCGACGCCTCACTCAGCCACTTCTCAGAGGCTATACTTGCACGGAGGCTGTTTTCTGCATCGCCCCGAATGAGGCGGTCCTGCTCGCCGTCATCGACGCCGGGCTCGCCGTTTACCAAAACGCATTCGTCGGGATTATCGCGAATCCACCAATAAGGGGGATTCATGTGAAGTCTTATCATGATCCCCGCGTCGGGGTTTGCGTCAAGAGCACCTGCGATCTCCGCCTGTATGCCGTCAAATTCGACGGGGGTGGACTTATGCCAACCAAGACCGAGCTTAGTATCCACCTGAACAAGATTTACACCCGCGCGGGCAAAATTGGAGATATTGCGCTGTGCCTGCGCCGTGTTGCTCCTTGAGGCGGGAATATCGCTGAGTGCATATAGCACGGGCGCGGTCTTTTCACCGTTTATGTACAGTCCGACACTGCCGTCGACATTTTTCATTTCAGCATTGTAAGTCATTTTTCCACCCATTAAATGATTATTTCAAACTCGTTCTTGCACTTCTTGCCAAGGTGAACGGTCTTCTTTATCTCTCCCCTTTCGGTCTTTACCGTCAACTCATAGTCACCGTAAAAGCCCTTGAACTTTGCAACACCGTTCTTTGATACCGCACTCGTTTCGGTGTGCCATTCCTCATGAATAAGCTTTTTGAGCATATTGTATGCGGGCTTTTTTGTAAAATCGAAGCGGATAAGTCCGCCGCGGTAGTAGTTCTCCCCCGCGCTCATGTCGCCCGGCTCTGCCGCGTGAGCATAACCGTCAACAGTGTTCCAGTAGATGATCTGCTCCATGTCCTTATGGCTGAACCAGATGGAATAAAGACGGCGCAGGATATCCGCCTGCTTTTCCTCGTCTGCCGCCTCGTCGGTGTAGCAAGGAATGGTCACCTCGGTTATCTGCAGAGGCTTGCCGAGGGTGCCGTAAAGATCAAGAACACCGAAAAGATGCTTGGGATTATACTGACGACGGGTCATTTCAAACTCTTTTTCGCGCTTGAAGAACATATGGTACTGCATACCGATAGCGTCAATGGGAGTGCCCTTCTTCAGCTCGCGCTCGATCTGCATAAAATAACGCTCGTTTACGCGATCCCCCTCGCGCCAAAGATCCGACTGCTCGTTTATGCCAAGCTGATTGGCGGGAAAATATTTTCTCGCTGTTCTGAAGCAATATTCAACGAAATCCGGCTCGTTGAAAAGCGCCGTTCTCTCGGACCACCACCAGGTCTCGTTTGTGACCTCGATAGTTCTGATCTTATCCGCGTAGCGTTCGGAGATCTCGCGGCAGCGGCGTTCATATTCGCGCTTGCACTCTTCAATGGGCGCGTCCCAGAGCCACTGAGGGAAGAAATGATCGTAAGCCAATGCGTGCTCGCGAGGCTCGATACCGTGCTTTTCACAAAACTCCAGACAAGCGTCGATGGGAGGTCTGCGGTAGAGAGGGGTGCTGTCCTTTGCGTAGCGCAGATTACCGCGCTCAGGCTCGGTGCTGTCCCAATAGAAAGGAAGTGTCGCCATGTTGAAAAGGTCCGCAAAATATTCCTCATACAGACGGTTCTTTTCCTCTGTTTCAAGCTGACCGAGCATAAAGCAATTTGCGCCGAAGCGGAACTCGTGATTCTTCTGCACGGCTGTTATCTCACCGTCTACGGGGTTGCCGTCCTTGTCTTTCAAGGTGATTGCGGCAAAGCCCTTTCTGTTTGCCTCGATACCAAGGGCAACTCTGTCCTCAATCTCCTCGTTGTACTTCTCAAAAAATTCAAATACGTTGT
This sequence comes from Eubacteriales bacterium, assembly GCA_045596925.1. Classification (GTDB taxonomy): domain Bacteria; phylum Bacillota; class Clostridia; order Oscillospirales; family CAG-272; genus SIG710. The sequence goes on along the minus strand of JAZODH010000066.1, from coordinate 8,806 downwards.
TTTCCATTTTTGTGTCCTTTCATCTTTCAATTTCAGTAAACTGCTTTGCTATATCCGTGAGCACCTCGACCATAGTTTCCATGGACTGTGTGCAAATGAACTCGTACTTCCCGTGGAAGTTCTCGCCGCCCGTTGACAGGTTCGGGCAAGGCAGCCCCATATAAGAAAGTCTTGCGCCGTCGGTACCTCCACGGATCGCAACGATCTTCGGCTCGGCACCACAGTTTGACATTGCCTTTTTGGCAACGTCGATCAGGTACATATGAGGCTCTACCATCTCGCGCATATTGCGGTAGCTTTCGCTCACCTTGACTTCGACGGTGCCCTCTCCGTATTTTTCGTTCAGCCACGCGCCCGCGCGTTCAAAGAGACGGCATTTTTTCTCGAATTTCTTGGCATCGTGGTCGCGAATGATATATTCCATGCGGCAATTCTCAACGTCGCCCTCAATTCTGTCAAGATGGAAAAATCCCTCGTAGCCCTCGGTGTACATAGGCTTATCAAAAGCGGGAAGAAGTGACTCGAACTCAGCACCGATAAGGATCGCGTTTTTCATCTTGCCCTTTGCCGAACCGGGATGGATAGACGCGCCGTGGACTGTGACAAGCCCTGCGGCGGCATTGAAATTCTCGTACTCGATCTCACCAAGCTCACCGCCGTCCACCGTGTATGCAACGTCGGCGCCAAAGCGCTCAACGTCAAAGAAATCCGCGCCGCGTCCTACCTCCTCGTCGGGAGTAAAGCCGATCTTGATCTCGCCGTGCTCGATCTCGGGGTGAGTAAGCAGATACTCGGCCATGGTCATGATCTCGGCTATGCCTGCTTTATCGTCAGCGCCCAGAAGTGTGCTTCCGTCGGTATAGATCAGCTCCTTGCCCTTGTAGTGAGACAGCGAGGGGAACATGGCAGGGGACATTTTTATGCCTGTTTCGGAATTGAGAACAAGCTCGCCGCCATCGTAATTTTCAGCGATCTGAGGATTGACACCCTTGCCCGAATATGCGGGAGCAGTATCCATATGGGAGATAAAACCAACGGTTGGCACTTCCCTGTGGGTATTTGAGGGGATAGTGGCAAAAAGGTAACCTTTTTCGTCAAGCGTCACGTCGGACGCGCCCATTTGGCAAAGCTCTTTTTCAAGAAGTCTTGCCAGGTCAAGCTGTTTTTCGGTGCTGGGAAATTGCTCTACACCGTCGCAGGACTGTGTGTCGATTTTAATATATCTGAGAAATCTTTCTCTTACGTTTTCCATTTGATCTTTCCTTTCGTTTCCCATGTTTATATTATACATCTTTTTTACGAAAAATCAATACATATTATTGACTTTCTTAGGATTTTAAAATATAATTGAAGCAACGAACAAAAAGGAGTGCGCCATGAAAAGAATAGATTTGCCCTTTGGGCGCGGAACCCTTCCCCTTGAGATCGAGGAGAGCAGACTGACGGGAGTTCTTCTCTCAAAAATCCACGAATACACCCCTCCCATGGGCGAAAACAAGCTTGTGCTTGAAGCAATGGCAAATCCCGTGGGATCGAAAACGCTCCGTGAGCTTGCCGCAGGCAAGAAAAAGGTAGTGCTTATTGCAAGCGACCACACACGTCCCGTTCCCAGCAAGATGATAGTTCCCCACATGCTGAAGGAGATCAGAGAGGGCAACCCCGATGCGGATATTACCATTCTCATCGCAACGGGCTGTCACAGAGGAACGACCAAGGACGAGCTTATCGGAAAATTCGGTGAGGAGATCGTAAAAAACGAAAAGATCGTCATTCACGACTGCGACACCCCCGACGTTACATACCTTGGAAAGCTTCCCTCGGGCGGCGATCTGATCATAAACCGTCTTGCCGCCGAGGCTGATCTGCTCTGCTCCGAGGGATTTATCGAGCCTCATTTCTTTGCGGGATTTTCGGGTGGCAGAAAGAGCGTTTTGCCCGGAATCGCGTCAAGAACCACCGTTCTTGCCAACCATTGCTCAAAGTTCATCGCCAGCGACAAGGCGAGAACGGGAATTATTGAGGGTAACCCCATTCACGAGGACATGATATTCGCCGCAGAAACGGCAAAGCTGGCATACATAGTGAACGTAGTTATCAACGCCGAGAAAAAGGTCATTCACGCAGTTGCGGGCGACGTCCGCGCGGCGCACAGAGCGGGCTGCGATTTCCTTGACAAATACTGCTGTGTAAAGGCGGCTCCCGCAGACATTGCGGTGTCCACCAACGGCGGATACCCTCTTGACCAGAACGTATATCAGGCGGTCAAGGGCATGACGGCAGGTGAGGCGACCGTCAAAAAAGGCGGCGTCATCATAATGTGCGCCGACAGCTCGGACGGACACGGCGGCGAGAGCTTTTACAACTGTTTCAAGGAAGAAAAGGACCTTGCGCGCATGACGCAAAAATTCCTTGACACCCCTCAGGACAAGACCCTGCCCGACCAATGGGAGGCGCAGGTATTTGCCCGCGTGCTGACCCACGCGAGGGTGGTTTACGTATCAAATGCGCCCGACGAGATGATCCGCGAGATGCACATGACCCCCGCCCATTCAATGGACGAGGCGTTGAAGATCGCGGAGGATATTCTTGGCAATCCCCATGCCGCGGTGGCAGTAGTCCCCGACGGAGTTTCGGTGGCGGTGAAGGGTTACATATAAAAATAATGTCACTAAGTTACAACAAAAATAATATTGAGCTTGCAAAAAACCTGCGAAAAAATGCAACTACTCAAGAAAATCATTTGTGGTATGATTTCTTATCAAAACATAGCGCAAAGTTTCAACGTCAAAAAGCGATTGACAATTTTATAGCAGATTTTTATTGTCACAGGGCAAAGCTCATTATCGAAATAGACGGTTCCCAACACTATACAGAAAAAGGAAAACAGCTCGACAATTTCAGAACTGAAATTCTCGAAGGATATGATCTAAAAGTTATCCGCTTCACAAATTGGCAAATCGATACGAACTTCGAAGGAGTATGCAAATATATTGACTCCGTTATATCAGGCTCCCTCCGGGAGGGAGGCAAATAAATATCCCCCCGTAAAACCAGGGAAATTTCAGTTTCGGGCAAAGCCCTAATACTACAGGCTGAACACAAGTGCGCCGTGTATTTGCTGCCAGACATACAATTGTTACTTGCTACCCGTAAATGGGTTTCACTATAAGGCTCCCTCCGGGAGGGAGCTGGCGCCGCAGGCGACTGAAGGAGAACGCGGAGACATAAGGCAAATTAAAGCTTCACATTACGCAGGCTCCTTCCGTCTTTTGCTACGCAAAATCCACCTCCCTCCCGGAGGGAGGCAAATAACGAAAAACCCCGCCGTGAAGGCGGGGTTTTATGTTGCATTTTTTATCAGAAGAAGTCGTCTCCGACGTTTACGTCAACGTCTCCGATGGAAACGTCAAGAACTTCAAGCGCGTCTGCGGAGATTACTTCAAGCTCGGGAGCTGTGTAGTTTTTCATATTCGTTTTTCCTCCCTTGAATTAAGATTCTGTCCAAACAACCTTGCCGGTACTGCTAAATGCTTTTGTGCCTTTGGGAAGGACAATATTCTTGGTAGCACACTTGGTGAATGTATATGTATAGCTACCAGCCGCGCTAGCCACACTAGGAAGTCCTCTCAAGTCAAACAAGGAAGACTTATTTGTACAGTTCTCATTCCAAACAACGTCCGTCTTATGTTCAACGTAATTGCCATTGGAATCGGTGTGGCACCAAATGACGTTTTCAAGACCTGCACAGTTATGGAACATATGCGTAGCCGCAGACGTATTAACAAGACCGGAGGGATAAACTACCGTCTTTATAGAGGTATTGTCATCACCGGAATCCTGAGGTCCGAATACTCTTGCACCACCAAATGCTGTGATTCCGTGGTCAATAATGAAAGTATTTGTTTGGTGATAATACTCTTTGTACAGCTTATAAGGCGCATTACCGCAATTTACACCGTGAGGCATAGTAGCTCCCTTGAGCGTAACTCCGTCACTTGCATACTTTGTTATAGCTCTGTACGCGATAACATATCCACCTTTAATATTATCGGGCAGGATAAAATACTTCACATTAATACCAGAGGTTGCGCTTGTTGTATTAAGTTCCTTTTCTTTCTCAGCAAAGCCCTCAATAACGTCCCAGAGGTACTTGTCTGCAACCTTTTCGCTATTGATAAGGCCTTGCTTGAACAGACCGAGTGTTACGTCGTAGAGGCTGATAGTGTTCTTATCTGCGCCTGTGGAATCCGTGTATCCGTTGGAAACTACGTAATACGTGTCGTCGCTCCACTGAATGTAGGTTGCGGCATAGATTTCGCTGTCGTAGTGATCTGCGGGAATGCCGTAAAGCGTGTAAGAATAAGAGTAAATGCCTTTTGCAACGTCCGTGCCGTCGGCCAAGAATCTGCCCTTGAGAGTAAACTCTCCATCTTCATAGATAGCAACGTCGTTCTGTACAACGCCTTCAGTACCGCCGGCAAGAAGAACCTCGAGCTTCGCCATTTCATCATCACCCGCAATGCTTGAGTAGGTTTTTTCGGAGCAAGCAACGAGACCAACCTTTTTGGGAGTTCCTAACATTGTAGTCAAATTGGAGTCCCACTTAAAGATGAAACGGATAGCAACGTTATCCTTGGATTCTGTAGTAGAATCTGCAATCTTAACGAAAATGCCCTCGGAAGTAAGAATAATTTTCTTGAGATCCTCTTTATACTCGCTGTGCGCCTTAACGGTTACACCTGCAGCGGCAAGTTCCGTTGCAGCCGCTGTGTTGTCAACGTAAACGTTAACGTCGGAGCAACCCTTGAATGCATCGGTTCCTACCTGGTAGGAATCGGACATTGCCGTGCCGATGTATACGAACTTGAGGGACATGCAGTTTGCAAACATATTGTTCTTTAGTCCGATGTAGCCAGAAGCATTGCTTTCGATAACCACACGAACAACAGACGAACATCCCTCGAAAGACAGATTTCCTACACTGAATCGGTCTCCCGTAACCACACCGTCAGTTAACGTTACAACATTGTTTGGACATTCTGTCGAAAATTCACCGGTTGTATCAAATGTGCCGTGCTGAACTGTTGTAAGATTTCCCTTATTTTTAAAGAAATCATTCTGTGCAGTTTCCGCGTTAGAAGCCGCTCTGAAAGAGAAATCCGCCGTATATTTGACGGTCTCAAGTGCAGTCATCTGAGAAGCGTAAAACTTACCAAAATCCTCTGTTACGGTAACTTTAGTAGTCTTTCCCTGACCGTAAGGTCTAAGTTCAAGATGCTTGATCTTATCACTGTTTTCCATGATCCAAGTCTTAAAGTTATGAACGTGATAGCAGGGCTCCGTATCACCGTTCCATCTCGGGCTCCAATATCTAGAGTCAACAGTTTCTTGATCTTCAGCAGAAATTCTCTCTTCACCCTTGGCATAACCGCCGGATGTGTTATCTCTTCCGGTCATAGTAACAGCATTGTACCAATTTGCAACGATAACCAGCGTCTCAGTCTTGCTATTATAGTAAGACTTTGCGCCCCATGACCAATAGTAATTGGCATCAAGATATGCTCTCGTATTGGCGGCTGTATTCGAAGAAACCTGAATCCAATCGGGATTTTTGTCAATATCGGAATAACCCGAAGTTTGAACCCCACTCTGACTCATGTCTTTGAGGGTAACGGTACCCATCCAATCGTCAGCCGCAAATGCGGTTACTGCCAGCGCGGAAATCAGCACAAGAGCTATGATCAGCGCGGGCAAAAGTTTTCTGAATGTGTTTTTCATTTTTTCTGTCCTTCCTGATTTTGTTAGCGGTAATTTCAGAGGTCTCTGCTGTCTCACGGAATTTTTTGTTCTTTTTTTAAAAAGGAGAGAAGAGACAATGAGAAAAGCGGAGGCAGCAGAGACATCTTCGTACACCGTTTTATAAAGAAATTTACAATATATGTAAATTATCTTACCCAAAAGAAGTTTTTCGCGGACGTTTTGTCCGAAAAAATATAGACAAACGTGTATATCTTTTTCCCTATCATATCAGTTTTTTCAAAAATGTAAATGTGAAAAATGATATTATTTATCATATTTGATACTTTTTTGTGAAAGCATATAAAGCTCCATAATTATTATACCCCCCCCCCCGAATTTTTTGTCAAGAGTTTTTTTGGATATATTCGAAAAAAATTTCCGTGATTTTTTACATGTTTTTTTGTCCCCCTTTTGGGAGCAGGTAATGGTTGAAACAAGGCTCCCTCCCAGAGGGAGGCTTAGGAAAATTCGTTCGGCAAAGTCAAGCTCCCCGACGGTTTTCCGTCGGGGAGCTTTCTGTTAAATCGTATTATTTTTTGCCGTATCGATGCCCGCAGCGTTTGCAAGACCGAGTCTTTCTATTGCCGCCTCGCGCATCTTATATTTCTGTATCTTTCCTGCCGCGTTCATGGGGAAGGAATCGACAAATTCGATATATTTAGGCACCTTGTGGCGCGCCATGTGGCTCTTGATATACTCGTTCATCTCTTCAACGGTACAACTCTCGCCGTCCTTTAGGATGATACAAGCCATGGCTTCCTCGCCGTACTTCTTATCGGGCACGCCGATGACCTGTACGTCGCGGACTGCCTTGTGAGTATAGATGAACTCCTCTATCTCCTTGGGATAGATATTCTCGCCGCCGCGAATGATCATATCCTTGAGACGTCCCGTGATGCGGTAGTTTCCGTCCTCGTCGCGCATGGCAAGGTCGCCCGAATGGAGCCAACCGTCTTTGTCTATGGTGGACGCCGTAGCCTGTGGCATCTTATAGTAACCCTTCATTGTGTTATAACCGCGGGAGCAGAACTCGCCGTTGACACCTGCGCCCAATTCCTCGCCCGTTTCGGGGTCGATTATCTTACATTCAACGTGGGGGAAGGCGTAGCCGACCGTATCGGTGCGCACCTCAAGGCTGTCGCCGCAGGCACTCATGGTGCTACCCGGTGAGGACTCGGTCTGACCGTAAACGCTGACGATATCGGTCATATGCATCTCGTCGTCCTGTGCCGCGCGCCGCATAAGTTCGGGAGGACAGCCCGAGCCTGCCATGATTCCCGTTCTCATGTGTGAGAAATCGGTATTCTTATAGTCGGGGTGGTTGAACATGGCGATAAACATGGTGGGAACGCCGTTAAAGCAGGTGATCCTCTCCTGGTTTATACAAGCCAAGGACACCTTTGCCGAGAAATAAGGCATTGGACACATGGTAGCGCCGTGTGTCATAGACGAGGTCATGGAAAGCACCATTCCAAAGCAATGGAACATGGGCACCTGGATCATCATGCGGTCGGCGGTGGAAAGGTCCATACGGTCGCCGATACATTTTCCGTTATTTACTACGTTATAGTGGGTGAGCATTACGCCCTTGGGGAAGCCTGTTGTTCCCGAGGTGTACTGCATATTGCAAACGTCGTCCGCGCGCACCTGTGCCGCCATGCGGTGTACCTGCTCAAGAGGCACCATGTCTGCTCTGTCCATGGCTTCGTTAAATTCAAGGCAGCCCTTTTCCTTATAGCCTACGGTAATTACGTTACGCAAAAAAGGTAGCTTGCGGCAATGGAGGGGCTGACCCGGCTTTGTGTCCCTCAGCTCGGGGCAAAGCTCGTTGATGATTCCGCGGTAGTCGGAATCAAGGCAGTTTTCGATCATGACAAGGGTATGAGTGTCCGACTGGCGGAGCAGGTACTCTGCTTCGTGGATCTTATACGCCGTGTTCACGGTCACAAGAACTGCGCCGATCTTTGTGGTCGCCCAGAAGGTGATATACCATGCGGGGACGTTTGTAGCCCAGATAGCCACCTTACTGCCTCTCTTTACGCCAAGGGAGACAAGCGCGCGGGCAAACGTATCAACGTCATCGCGGAACTCGCTGTAGGTTCTGGTGTAGTCGAGGGTCGTGTACTTGAAAGCGTACTGGTCGGGAAACTCCTCGACCATGCGGTCAAGCACCTGGGGGAAAGTCTCGGAGATAAGCTCGTCCTTTTTCCAGACGAACTGACCCGTGTGGGTCTTGTTGTCATAAAGAGTCTTTTTCTTTCCGCGAGGAGAATCGAAGCGGTTCATGTAGTTGACAAAATATGGGAAAATAATCTCTCTGTCGTCGATCTCCTCCATCCACTGGGGCTTCCACTCGGCAGAGATAAATCCGTCGTAGTCCACCGAGCCAAGCGCCTGCATCATCTCGGCAACAGGAAGCGTTCCCTCGCCGATGAGCGTGTAATTTTCGCCGTCCTGGGAGTCGCGCAGGTGCACGTGGCGCACGTATGCACCAAGATTTTTTATAGTGGTGTCGGCAGTCTCTTTGTTGTCAAAATAGGTGTGGGTCATATCCCAGAGTGCGGCGAGATTATCGCTTGCAAAGCGGTCCAGAAGCTCACGGAGACGGGCTGTGTCCGAGAACACTCCGCTGGTCTTTACCAGAATGGTGATCTTGAGCTTTTCCGCGTCGGAAAGGAGCGCCTCAAGGTTTGCGTAAATATTGTCGAAATTGTCGGACAGCGCCACCACGGACACACACTCGGTCTGGGCGTCGCGGGCAATATTCATCAGCGCTCTCGCCTCGTCGAGGCAGTTGTCCGTCGAGACGTCGCAGGAGGAATCAAAGCAAGGGATACGGAGCTTCTTCTCGCGCAAAAATCTCACAGTTGCCGCCGTGTTGTACTTATGGAAAGCACCCCCGCGGTCGGTAAGAGAGGGGCTTTTCTGCACGTTATATATCTCGATACCGCCAAAACCCATGAGGGTGGCGGTCTCTACGTTTTCCTCAAAGCTGAAGCTTTGCCAG
>JAZODH010000065.1:0-13679 GCA_045596925.1 Eubacteriales bacterium | reverse complement strand
TGCCATCCCAAGCATCTACCGTATTGATTTCAGGGTAAATAGCACCCTGATCATACTGATCGCCAAAGCTATCATTTTCATAAGTAAATTGAGTAGCAAGAACGTTGATACCGAAGTTGATGGTAGGAATGTCAGTACCGTTATGGTTTGCCTCGTTAGCAACGGCATCGTCCATATCGACCTTAACGATCAGATAATGTGTTGCACCAGGTTGCAGTTCTGCGTCGCTTCGGAGAACGTTTCCAGCCTTGAAGGTAGCGGTCTGCTCATATGCTACGCTGTTTTCGCCGTTAAATGCGAGCATAAGGGCGATGTCACCGATTTGACCGGCTTGCTGTACAAGGGTGCTAACAGTAAGTATTTCGGAAAGGGTGATGTCTGCTCCGTCTGCTGTTTTACCTTTGGTCTCGCTAACAATGTTCATGTTGGCAGTGTATTTCAGAGCCAAAGTACCATTGTTCTTGATACGGAGAGCAACGACCTCGGTATGGCCGGGCTCCCAGAGACCCTTCTGGAACAAATCGTTTGCGCCGTCAAGTGTCTTCCATGTCTCACCGTCAAGTGTGTACTCAACAACGATGTCAAGATTACCGGCGGTGATTACGTTACTGCCCGAAGCAGCACTGTCCGTGAACCACGCGAAAGTGGTTCCGAGAAGCATTGCGAAGCAGAGCAGAAGTGCAACTGCCGATGTGAGCAACGCTTTTTTGGTTGTTTTTGCGTTTGTCATTTTTTATGACCTCCTTGTAATGTTTTGTCGATCGGGATTTATCCTTCTTCGGCAATCAAAAGGCACAAAATTAGAACTTATGCCCTTTGATTGCCGCCTATCCCTCACAGAGAGGGATAGGACGGCTTTTTATGAACAAGACAAAAAATGCCGTTACTTATGCTTTAACTACCTGATACCAAGTTTCGCTGTCGATCACGACCTCTTCCAAGGTGCAACCTTCGGCAAGCTGGATGCGGTTTTGTTCACCATTTGTAGTGCCTTGCAGGTGTTGGCTGTATTCAGGTCTGCTGAGCAGAACGCCTTCATGAAGGATGATACGCAAGGCATTGCCCGCCTGATCGGAAACGTTGAAGCCACCGTTTAAATGACGGTCAAGATCATAGGTATACTTTCCGCCGTAGACATTGATGACACCGCCGTTACCCTGGGAATAGAACATAGCCTCGTTTGACACAGAGTTGCTGGCAAAGGTGCCACCATAAATGTTTGCAGTGCCGCTCTGAAGAACCCAAACTATTGGAGCCAAACCATTCTTAACGGTGATTTCGCCATCACCAACAATGTCTATATGACCACCGGGATTCCCAACAAAGAAAATCGCACCTGTTACCTGTGTGGCATTTTCATCAATGATGATGTCATGTCCATTAAGGTCTACCGTCACGTTTTTACCGTTGACTAAAAATATACTTCCGTCAATCATCATTTCGGTGTTCTCGGCAGTGTAGGTGATATCTTTTGCAAGAACCATTTTTCCGCCGTTCTTACATACATCCACCATATCCGCAAAGGTATTTATGATTTTAGTGTCTTCCGCCTTGGTTACCTGCCACCACTCTTCGCCGTCTATTTGTACCTTCTTCAAATAGCAACCCTCTGCCAAGTGAATCTCATATGCATCGCTGCCTTTATAATAACTGCTATTGGAAAGCAGAACACCTTCGTACAGGGTAATCTCAGCACCGCTATTGTCATAAACATTGAAAGCGCCGCAATGTCCGTTTACGTTTTTAAAGGTGAAGGTACCGCCGTAAATATGAATATTACTGTTGGTCTGGCTGTAGACAATTGCGTTGATATCGTTCTTTGTTCCGGAAGTTTCATCTATATTGTAGTAATTGCCGCCATAAATATAAACGCCTTCACTTACACCTCTGGGGAACACCAGAAACGCATCATTTTTTGCAACCACATCACCGTCACCAACGATGGTAAGGGAAGCACCCTCCGAATAGACATAAAACAAAACGGGAGCATCCGCCACGTTATCGGCAGGTACATCAATGGTAATGGTATGACCATTAAGATCCAAGATCATATCATTGTATACTGCGGTGACATAATTGCCGTAAAAGAACTCGCTCTTGTCGGTGATCTGCAGGTCAGAATTAAGTGCGACCTTACCACCATTTCTCGCAGCATTCTTCAACTCGGTAAATGTAGAAACGTAAGTTGTTTCGGGATCCAGCCCTGCGTCGTAGTCAGTACCGAAAGAATCAGATTCAAAATCCTTCTGCGTAGCAGCAAGCACCACTCTAAAGTCAGTACCGATGGACTTACCCTGATACTCATTGCCGGCAGATTCCTGCATTTTAAGAGCAAGCGTGACAGTGTGGCTCTGTCCTGCTTCAAGATTTCCGGATGCAGTAGTGCTGATGTTTGCAAGAACTTCGGTCAGAGTGCCGAGCTTCGGTGCATTAGCAAGTGCTGCACGGTCAGCAACCTGAACTGCAGGATCAACGTAGTAAACATCGATCACATCTGCAAGATCGGTTGCTTCACCGTTTGCGGCGATAGAAAGCTGATACTTGAGTGCAAGAGAACCTACATTGGAAATCTTGATGTGGCGCACTTCGGTATAACCGGGTTCCCATTTATCGTAGTCAAAGATTGCACCCTCAGACGCATCTGTCCAATCAGCATCAGTTGTAGGCACCGCCTTTGTACCATCAGCCCAATACATCTCTATATCCAGATTTCCGGACTTGATGATGTTACCTGCAGAAGTAACGCTGTCTGTGAACCATGCAAATGTGGTTCCGAGAAGCATTGCGAAGCAGAGCAGAAGTGCAACTGCCGAGTTGAGCAAAGCCCTCTTTGTTGTTCTTGAATTCGTCATTTTTTACCTCCTGAAGACGAATTTATATAAACGTTATATGCCATTTATTTTGAATTTGCAGGCAGGGAAAAGGATCAATCCTTCGGTGCTCCCTCTTTTTCGGCAAGCTGTGCTTTCAGTTCTTGAAGTTCTCGCATCATTTCCTGAGATTGCCTGCGCTCCTCTTCGATTTTTTCACGCTCGGCTGTGATCTCTTGCATCTGTTCCTTTTTGTACCTTCTGAACAGCCTGATGCAGTTGATGCCTTGATAAAGGATAAGCAGAAGAAAGGGAACCAGGATGCAGAGAATATACCCGGGCGTCGTCTTAATAAACTGGAAGAATGAGCCTATGTTCGGTATCTTGCCCGTATATTTTCCGAGCACGTAAGGATAGGTGACCGCCGTCTCGTCATTTTCATCGGTGGTGGTTCCGTATGTAACGAATGCGGGATTTCCGTCCGCATCGGTGATTTTTTCTCTGATTTTATGGGTGACAGTTTCTCCGAAATTGTGTTGATTTTGCGAGGTGAATGCGATAACGTCCCCCTCTTTAAGAGTCGCGGGATCGCAGTTCTTTACGAATATGACGTCTCCCGCCTTGAAATCGGTAGCACTCATGGAATCGGAACGAACAATGAAAAACTTGTATCCGAAAATGCTCCTGTTGGAACGGTCCAGAGTGTTGACCGAGATCACGGTAAAGATCATCATTCCAACGGTCACTGCAACCAGAAGCCACACCAAAACGGAGGATATTATGCTCAAAGTCTTTTTCATTTCAAAATTCCTTCCTGTTAATCAAATTCTTTGTTCGGATTGTTCCGCATCTGAACGGCATCGGCACAAAGATCAAACGAAAGACTCATATTTTTTGCCGAATTTCCCGTGGACCTGGGCATATAGAAGCGAATGGTGAAATAACGACGCTCGCCGGGACGGAGAATATCGTCGGCAGGTGATACGTTCTGTCGTGTAAGACTGCCCGCTGTTCCGTTGTATAAGACGTTTTCCCCGTCGAGGATCGTTATTTCCAAAACGTCTGCCAGACCGCCGTATACGTTGTCAAAATATGTTTTGAAATATACGGCTCCGGTACTGTCGTTTTGTATATAGAAAGGCTTTTCAACGGTCATGCCCGGTTCAAACAAATATTCGTGTTCTTCAATTACGGGCATTCCGCCGTTTAGATCGATGCTTACGATACCGGTTCTGAAATAGCTTCCTCTTACGGAGACGGAGGCATAGAATAATGCGTAGGTGGTTATACATAGGGCAACGGCAAGTAAAATGGCAATTATTATGCTTATTTGCACCTGTCGTTCCGTAGTTGTTTTATTTTTCATTCGACGTTTTGTCCTCCTGTTTGCCGTCCTTTATCCACCGTCCCGGCCTGAGAAGGATAAGGTTGATGAATATGGATATCATCGCGATCCAGAACCAAATGCAGAAATGCACGTTTACACCTGTTTCGGGAGATACAAGCTCGCCGTCGTCGGGATCGCGATCGGTGGTGTCCGACGGGTCGGCTGTGTCGGTAACATACGAAGAATCGTCTGTGCCGTCTGCGGTGTCTGTGCCGTCTGTGTCATCGGTGTCGGTGGGAGGCGTGGGATCACTGCCGCTTTCGTTTACCCACCAGCAAAAATCCGCCACAAGCTCTTTGTTCATGTATTCATTGCCGACGCTCGTGTCCAGATAAACGGTGATATCGTAGGTCAGCTTGGTGGTCCTGCTGAACATAGCGGAAATTCGGCAGTTGAGACTGCTCGGTATATCGCGCATAAGTCCGTCATACAGGGGCTTGTTTTCGCCGCGCAATACGACCTTGCATTTCAGAACCTCCGCCAGCTTTTCGTGCCCGTCGCGTATATTCGCTCGAAAACGGACCGTGACCGTGCCTTTATGCGACACCTCTATAAAGTAGGCTTTGGTGTGACTGTCGCCGGGGAACATATTGAACACACGGAAAGGCTCGCTGTCCTGGGCGTGTCTTTTGTAGATGGAGATAACGGTCTCCTTTGCGCTGTCCGAATCAATGATGGTTTTCGAAGATGCCGCCAGGGGAATACTACGGAACGCAGATATGTTTAACGGCGAGGCGCAAAGCATAACGGGCATCGCCGAGCCGCGACTTTCCGCGACGCTTGTATCACGATCGCTGTTTGTCGGCTTTATGTAATTATCGGGGGCCGAGGCAGATCCGATCGGCAGGTCAGGTTGACCAAAAATTAAAATTCCCGCGAGAGCCGCAAGCCCGAATGCAAGCAGAACGGCGAAAATTACTATAACTGTCTTTATTCTCTGAAGCTTTTTTCTCATAGATCTACCTCCAATCTTGTGTTTGTTTTTAATAAGTGCAAATAAAGCAGGCGAGAGCCTTCCCGTTAATTAAAATCCTTGTTCGGATTGTTTTGCATTTGAACAGCGTCAACGCAGAAGTCGAACGATAGACTCATATCTTTGCCTGTAGACTCTGCGGTGTTCGGCATATGGAAGCGAATGGTAAGATATCTTCGCTCGCCGGGGCAAAGAATATCGTTGACCGCTTTGACTTTATTTCGGGTCAGACTTTTGGCAGTTCCGCTATATAGAACGATCTCGCCGTTGAGAATCGTAACCTCAAGCAGGTCTGCAAGCTCTCCCGAAACGTGGTTGAAATACATTTTATAGTATAGGTTCTGGGAGCCTTCGTTTTCCACGTAAAAGGTTTTTTCAACGGTTGTGTCGGGCTTGAATTCGTATTCGTACTCAGAGATCACAGGATTGCCGCCGTTAAGATTTATTTTCACGGGTGCTGTGGCGCGGAGCAACATAAACATCAAAACGCAAAGAAAGACAGCAAGAAGAGCAGTCACGGTCATGCCGATAGAAAGGTAATATTCGGTTCTATTGTTTTTTTCCATTTATTCAGTGGTCTCCTTTGCCGTTGAATCAGACAGGCGTATACGCTTTCATTTGTTGTCGCTCTGTGATGTGATTATATTACTGTATACCGTTTCGGTTCCGCTCACGGGACCGCTGTTTTCATAAATGACAAGAGCCGTAATGCAAAGCGCCGTCATAATAACTAAAACGGTTATAACAATCTTTATTTTCCTAAGTCTTCTCATAGCTTCCAATCTCATTTTGAATTATTATTTTGGCTTATTTCCGCTCGCTTCCAGAACTTTGCTTGAATAGACTGCATCGTAACATTCCTTGCAAAGCTGACCAACGCCCGCAACGAAAAATCTTCTTTCGTCGATGGGGGTTGAGAACAAATATTCGGTTTCTTTGTTGCAAATAACGCATTTATCAACCTGTGGGGCGAGAGGTTCGTGCTCTTTTCTTATAAAGAATCTCATATATTAAAAAGTGTTCTCCTTTTTCTTTTCGAGGTGAGACGGAGTGTCAATGTTCCCCCGGAATTTGTGCTTATCTCAAATAGGGAAAGATCGAAGAATATACAAGGTTGAAAATGTGAGAAATGTTGTCATCATCATTGGGGATTGCTTCGTTGTATATGCAGACAGCAAAGTTCAGGGTCACCGTTACAACGTGCTGCAGGATAGCGCACACGTCGGCGTTTTCGACAAAGAGGGGGGTCATATCGTAGATGAATTCCTTAAATTTTGTGCTGTGTACTCTGAGAGGCTCTCCCTTGAAGTATACCGAGTGGTAATACCTGACGTAGTATCTGCATTTGCTCTCGTCCTTCATGAGCAGGTTCCAGAGCTCCATAAAGAGAACCTCCCACTGCTTTCTTTTGTCAGGTTCCATGTCGAATTTCTCCAGTCCTTTTCCGACGGCGGCAAGCAATTCGCAGTCAAGGAGAGAGAATACCTCAGCGAACAGGTGTGCTTTTGTACCGAAAATGCGGTAAATGTGCGCCTCATTCACTCGAACGTTTTCAATCTCTCGCCGCTCGCCCGCAATGGCTCTCGTGGTCGCCATTTCAAACCCGCCTTCCGCTACGAGGCGGATCGTATTCTTTATAAATAGATCGCGATATATCTCTTCGTTCTTCATTGATTTTTGTTTTCCTTTCCAAATGGGCCGACAAAGATGGCTTTGACACAAGATTATGTTAAAATTCGCCAATATTTTTTGTAGCAAGCGCTACAAATTTGGCTTTTTTTACGGATACTCGGAGATAAAATCCGGTATCCGTCTGATTTTGCTACATAATTCGCATTATGTGGAGATTTTTATCCGAGTAAGCCACCCAAAATAGGAAGCCACAAAAAATGAGCGCGCAAAAGCACGCCCTCCCAGATTTTTCGAGAAAATTCGACGGAGAGCGGTTCTTTGACGCGCTTATTTCTATGTATTTCAAGGTTTTTTCGGAATTGAAGCAAGAAAATTTTCAAGAAACTCTTGACATCTCGCGATTTTTAATGTATAATATCACCTGCTTCATCTTTTACAGACTTTGGTAAGAAAGTTCATCTCCACATAATGCGAATTATGTGGATTTTTCTATCAAAACCTACCCACATAATGCGAATTATGTGGATTTTTCTATCAAAACCTACCCACATAATGCGAATTATGTGGATTTTTTCTTTTTCGGGGAGTTCTTCCCGCACAGAACCAATCCAAGCTGTTCTATCTTCCGTCGATGCTCTGTTCCGGTGGTCATAATATAGATACGTGTAGTCTCAATGCTGCTGTGCCCGAGGATATCCGCCAGCTTGGCTATATCCTTTTCAATACCGTAGAAGGTGCGGGCAAAAAGCTTTCGCAGGCTGTGGGGAAAAACCTTGCTCTCTTTGACTCCCGCCGCTTTGCAAAGCTTTTTCATTTGTGCCCAGATATAACTTCTGTCAAGAGGCTTTCCGCTCTTGGTTGCAAAGATCGGCCCCGACGCGATCTTTTTCTTTTCGGCGTAATCGATCAAAAGCCTGCCAAGATCCTTCGGAATAATAATCTTTCTGTTCTTTCCCTTGCATTTTACCGATACCTCTCGGTCCTTGACGGCCTCGACGGTGAAAAACCTCAGCTCAGAAACCCTTATGCCTGTCGCGCAGATCGTTCTCATGATCAGACCGAGCCTGTCCTGCTTTTTGGCGGAGGACAGAAGGCGCTTGTATTCATCTTTTGTCAATTCCTTTTCCTCGGGCATATAGATCGCCCTTTGGATCCTTATTGCCTTTAATTTGCAGTCCTCTGCTCCGATAAAGCTCAGAAAGCTGTTCAGACTTGCTATCATTGAATTTATCGAACGGGGACTGTACATTTTTTCTTCAAGAGATCGCTTCCATCCAACGGTCGATTCCTTTGACAGCTCTCTGCCGCCAAGATAAGACGCAAATAAACGGATGTCGCGAAGATATTTCTGTATTGTAAGCGCACTTTTTTCCTCAGCAAAAAGATGCTCCTTGAAATTGATGAAATCGTTTTTTGAAATTTTTTGTTCTGACATGAAATAAAGTCTCCTTTTTGTGATATGACTATATTTTACCCCATAAGTGTTAATAAAAACAGGCTACCGAGAAATCGGCAGCCTGTTTTTATTGCAATCGACTGTTTTTTCTGAACTGT
This sequence comes from Eubacteriales bacterium, assembly GCA_045596925.1. GTDB lineage: Bacteria > Bacillota > Clostridia > Oscillospirales > CAG-272 > SIG710. The sequence goes on along the minus strand of JAZODH010000065.1, from coordinate 5,323 downwards.
GTGGGAGTCATTCCGAAATTCTTTTTGAACATTGCGGAGAATTTTACGCTGTTTTCAAATCCGCACCTTGATGCCACCTGAGCTATGGGAAGTTTGACGTCCTCAAGCAGCTCTGCCGCATGAGTCATGCGAACGGAGAGCAGATATTGATGCATGGATTTTCCGTGATCTTAAGGAATAAACTGCTCAAGTAATTGGGGTGATATCCGAATTTTGTGGCTATATCTGCGTTGCTCATGCGCAGGTTGCAGGAGGCGTGCATAAAGTCAAGTACGTCTCTCAAGCGCGAAGTATCGGAATATCCCGTGCCCGCGCGCAGGCATTTGCCGAGTATCTCTGCCCAAAGACCGTTTGCTATCATCCTCCAGCCGATAAGTCTTTTTCTTTCCTCGTTGAAGATCAAACGAAAAAGCTTTTCTACCTCGGTCATATTCGACAGCAAGCAATAGCTGTTGAACTGCGGAGCATCCTCAAAATCACAAGTCTATCACCACCGCAAAGACTCATACGCTGGCAGACGCTTCTGTGTTCAGTGGATGATCTGCACTTCAGACCGTCATCGTTCCATTGTCAGGACGAGCCATGCTATGCTGTTTTGCCATATAATCAAAAGCAATAAAGTAAAAATGCAGTACCGGGATTCGACCGTTGAAACGGATGATACCGTGTTTACTTTTTAAAATATAGATGAGAGGTCGGATTCCTTATATTTTTTTGCCGAAAATTGCCTGTTATAATTCGATTATGTCTGCAAACAATAATGCCAGAGAGGCGAAGACGCTTCTCGATAAAATATAGAAAAAAACAACGCAGAACGTCAAAACGTTCAGAAGGAGAAACCATGGCAAGTAATAAGACACTTGTGCCCGAAGCAAAGGCTGCTCTTGATAAGTTCAAGATGGAAGCTGCAAGCGAGGTTGGTGTAAACCTCTCTCAGGGTTATAACGGCGATCTTACTTCCCGTCAGGCAGGTTCTGTCGGCGGTCAGATGGTTAAGAAGATGATCGAATCCTACGAAAATTCCCTCAAGACAAAGTAAAATAATCCGTCCTTTGTTTTGAATATCGGCGCGAGTCGATTTTCGTAGAATGACCCGCATGATCGGGTAAGACTGAAGCTGTTTTATGTCCTTTGATCATTCACTGAAACTTAACCGCATATTTTAAGGTTCGATTTTGAAATTTTCGTGAAGAAGACCGATAAGTTGAACTGCAAAAAATATCGGTTTGCTTCATGAACAGATCCGAGCTTCAAGAAAGTCCGTCTATGCAGCGACCTGTTGATTGGTCGCTGCATCGGGTCAAAAGTCCCGGAAGGGTCCGGGCAGAAGAAGGGGGCTGTCGCAAAAGCGACAGCCCCTGAGTTTTATTTTTTTGAAAGTTTTTGGTCAATAGCGGTCGCCGCAGTTTTTCCTGCGCCCATGGCAAGGATAACTGTGGCCGCGCCTGTGACGGCATCGCCGCCTGCGTAAACGTTTTCTTTTGTAGTCTCGCCCGTCTCCTCGGTGACGATGATTCCACCCCAACGATTGACCTCAAGTCCCGCTGTGGTAGATTTTATTAGAGGATTGGGGCTTGTGCCGATAGAGATGATAACGCAGTCAACGTCCAGGGTAAACTCCGAGCCTTCAACGGGCACGGGACGGCGACGTCCCGAAGCATCAGGCTCGCCCAGCTCCATTTTGATACATTCCATACCGACAACAGAGCCGTTTTTGGGGTCTCTCTTGTCGTCGGGGTTGTCGTAGCCCAGGATCCTTGTGGGATTGTTCAGAAGCAGGAACTGAACGCCTTCTTCCATTGCGTGCTCGACCTCCTCACGTCTTGCGGGAAGCTCGTCAAGAGAACGGCGGTAAACAATGTAAACGTTGTCCGCACCAAGGCGCAGAGCAGTTCTTGCGGCGTCCATTGCCACGTTTCCACCACCCACGACAGCTACGTTTTTGGCCCTCATAATAGGCGTTGCGGAATCAGAACGGTAAGCCTTCATGAGATTGCTTCGTGTGAGGAACTCGTTTGCTGAGTAAACGCCGTTGAGACTCTCGCCGGGAATTCCCATAAAGTTGGGCAGACCCGCGCCCGAGCCGATAAATACCGATTCGTAGCCCATATCAAACAGCTCGTCGACGGTCAAGGTCTTTCCGATGACCATATTCGTCTCGATCTCAACGCCCAGCTTTTTCAGAGTGTCAACTTCCTTTTTAACGATGGCCTTTGGGAGACGGAATTCGGGAATTCCGTAGACCAGAACACCGCCAGCCGTGTGAAGCGCCTCGAAAACGGTTACCTTGTAACCCTTTTTGGCAAGGTCGCCTGCACAGGTAAGCCCTGCGGGACCCGAGCCTACCACGGCTACCTTGTGGCCGTTTGGTTCGGGAATAACGAGATTTGCCTCGTCGTGGGAGTTGTGCCAGTCGGCAACAAAACGCTCAAGCCGTCCGATGCCCACAGGCTCTCCCTTGATACCTCGCACGCACTTCTGCTCGCACTGCGTTTCCTGAGGGCAGACTCGTCCGCAAACGGCGGGCAGGCTTGAGGACTGCGCGATTACCTGATAAGCGCCTTCGAAATCGCCCTCTTTGACCTTTGAAATAAAGTCGGGAATATGTATCTTTACGGGACAGCCCTCAACGCAGGGCATATTTTTGCATGCAAGGCATCTTGCAGCCTCGGCAAGTGCCATTTCCTCGGTGTAGCCGGTGGCTACCTCGTCAAAATTCTTTGCTCGAACAGCGGGATCCTGTGCGGGCATGGGAGTCTTGGTTAATGTCATGTTAGCCGCCATTTTCACTGCACCTCCTTTGCAAAGAGGTTACAGGTCTCCTCGTGCGCGTGGCGCTCAAAGTCCCTGTACATACCGCCCCTTGCCATAGCTTCGTCAAAATCAACCTCAAAGCCGTTAAAATCGGGACCGTCAACGCAGGCAAATTTCGTCTTGCCGCCAACGGTCAGGCGGCAACCTCCGCACATTCCCGTGCCGTCTATCATAATAGGATTCATGGAAACGACTGTTTTTATGTTGTGGGGCTTTGTAGTAGCCACAACGAACTTCATCATAACAAGAGGACCGATGGCGATGACCTCGTCGTAATCCTCTCCCGCCTCGATCGCCGCCGCTAAGGGCGCTGTAACAACACCTTGCGTGCCGTATGAGCCGTCGTCGGTCATTATGGTCAGCTTGTCCGAGCAAGCCTTGAATTCATCTTCAAGAATAACGAGGTCGCGATTTCTGAAGCCGATGATAGAATGTACCTCGCATCCCTGCGCGGCCAATTTCTGAGCCACGGGCAGGGCAATGGCACAGCCCACACCGCCACCTACAACGCAGACCTTTTTAAGTCCTTCTGTGTGAGTTGCAACACCGAGAGGACCTACGAAATCGCAGATAAAATCACCCTCGTTTTTGTGATTGAGCGCTTCGGTCGTGGCACCTACCACCTGGAAAATTATCTTAACCGTGCCCGCATCGCGGTCAAAACCCGCAACGGTCAGAGGAATGCGCTCACCTTCCTCGTCAACTCGGAGAATAATGAACTGCCCCGCCTGCGCTTTCGCGGCAACAAAGGGTGCCTCAATGTCCATCATAGTGACCGTCGGATTCAAAATTTTCTTTCTGACAATCTTATACATAGAAATCTTCCTTTCGAGAAAATCGATATGAATTATTATATCACAGTACACAGCAAAAGTCAAACGAATTTTGAAAATTCTTCCTATAATCGGTCAGCGAGTTTTTTCATGTCGTCCGCGCTGACCTTTATGACCTTCCTGCCGTAGGTGATCATACCGTTTATCTCATCCTCGACGTCCGAAAACTGTGTGATAATGCAATCGCAAAGACCGCATTTGACAGCGGGAATTATCTCGTTTCGATAGAGGGCTTCAAGACCCGCCTGCAGATCCTGTAAATCGCCGAAAGTCTTGTAGCCGTATGGTTTCGATGAGGAAATATGACCATTTACGGCCATGCTGTAACCGCCGAATTCGCTTAGCACTATCCCCAACCCTCGTTAAAAATCGTCCGGTAGCAGATGCAGGGATGATTTTTCAGTTGTCCGATCGTATTCTCTGCTTCCGAAAAAAATGTCGCGGTGTTTTATGTGTTTTTTCTTATCGTTGCATTTTTGGAATCCCAAGGTGGGCAGGGCAGTATCGCGGATAAAATTGTAGTCGGAGTTGTTCACAAAATCCTGAAAAACGATCATTCCCAGACGGTCGCAGTCGTAGTAAATTTGTTGCGGCTCGACCTTTATTTGCTTGCGCAGGGTGTTGAAGCCCAGCCCTTTCATTGTCAAAATATCGCGCTCAAAGGCATTTTGGTCGGCGTGGATAAAAATTCAATGGAATTTCGGGAAGGTCTTCCCCCTGGACCGTATATAAAACGCAAAAATCCGTTTTTTCATCTCGTCAAATCTTCTTAGATAGTATCTTCGTCGATCTCGCGAAAAAGCTCGCCCTCAATGGCAACGATCCTGCCAACGGGTATCCTTTCGCCGCTTTGCATGACGACCAGCCCCTCAAATTCAAGTATCTTTTTCACACAGCCTGCGACCGTCAGATATTTGCCTCCGTCCTTTTTTTCGTCGGGGATAAAATATGTGATCTCAAGCTCGGTGTCGGTTGGCGTGTTTTCAACCAAAATCATTAAGCGCTCGTTGAGCCAAGCGATCTGTCCGTCGTCAAGGACGGCTTCGCCGTCGGTCAGACGTGCCGTTTCTTTCACCGCATCGTCGTAGCCGTTCAACGCCGCAAAGGGCGCAAACTGTGCCGCGCGATCGAGCAGAGACATTTTCGGTCTCGTCTGCGACACGTGGTGAGGTAAATTTATAATGGAATCGTAAGCACCCATGAATTCACATTTTTTATGCCTTGTGACCGCCGATCTGACCGTTTCTTGAGATGGTGGTCGCGCCCTCGCAAAGATTCATGCCTTTTATCAGCGCGTTTTTGCCGTGCTTTTTCTTGATGGAAATAACTGCTTCCTGGATCTTTTTTTCGCGGGCAAGCTCCTGCTTTTCTTGTTCCGCCTCGCGCTTGATCTCCTCGTAGTCGGTGAACATATCCATCTGCTCAAAGCAGATTTGTGTCTTGACATCGCATTCCCGCACTACCTGCGCGGCGGTGACGGTGAGACGGCGAACGAGCAGGGAGGGATCGACCACTCGGTCAAAAAGCGTCATCATGTGCTCGGTGATAATTTTGGTTGATGAGCAGGGGCAGGGAAGATTTGAGCTTCCGTGAGCGGGCTTTGGTACCTTTCTGCCGTAGCGGTCGTCTGTAATTTCGCCCGAAAAACCGTCTGCGTTGTATCCTGTCAGACTTTC
>JAZODH010000064.1:0-8570 GCA_045596925.1 Eubacteriales bacterium | reverse complement strand
TTAAGATAGTCCTCGTCTCCGTAAAACAGATACCCCGTACCAAGGGCACTCTTTATCTGCTTTCGAAATTCGGAATCGCTTATAGGTTTGAAATCTGCCATTTTAGTCTCCGAGTGGGATTTTTACTGTCTAAATTATACCTCAAATTTGTTCATTTTGTCAAGCAGAACTGAAAAAAGGGACGTTTTTTGCAAAATTTGCCGTTTTTGAGGTAAATTTTCAAAAAAAACTTGACAAGCGAAAAAAAACAGTATATAATATATACCGTCATTGTGTAAAAGCGTTAAAAAAGGCTTACTAAAGCAACGCTTCCGATAATCAAAATCAAGGAGGTGCAGCAGAATGCTCAGAACTTACCAGCCTAAGAAGAGACAGAGAAAGAAGGAGCACGGCTTCAGAAAGAGAATGAAGACTGCAGACGGCAGAAACGTACTCAAGAGAAGACGCGCAAAGGGCAGAAAGAGACTCACATACTAATTCACATCATGTGAATTGTTCGGCGGGTTCACCCCTGCCGAGTCCGAGCCAAGTCCTATCATAAAACCACCGATGGAAGACTGCCGTGCTGTGGCACTGCAATACTGAAATCGGGGTTTTTGATATTATAAGCATTTTTTAAATCGAACGAAGAAACAACAAAAAGCTGAACGGAAGCGGCTTTATAGCAAAAATGCGTGTACGGCTGACGTCGTGCGAAAGAGAGTAATATGAAAAATATTGCCATAACTGAAAACCATCTGTATTCAAAGGCATATGCCAAAGGCGAGCGATTTTCGGGCAGGCTAATTGCCATCTACGTCCTGCGGGACTTTGCCGCAAAGCGACTTATGCGCGAAAATCCTTTGAAAAAATACGTAAACCGTATCGGACTTTCCGTATCAAAAAAATACGGCAAAGCAACCGAGCGCGTCCGCGCCAAGCGGATCGTACGGGCAGCTCTGGGAAATATTCAGAGAGACGATAGCGTAACGCTCAAAACAGGATTTCTCGTGGTCATCGCCATAAGAGAAGGCTGTCACGGCGCCAAAAGTACAGATGTGGAAAGAGAAATGAGATACGGACTGACAAAATTGGGTATGATATCCAATACCGAGAACACGGCCAAATGAAGTACATCTGCATCTGGCTTATTCGCTTTTACAGAAAATTCATATCGCCATTAAAACGGAACCCCAGCTGTCGGTTTACACCGACCTGCTCTGCCTATGCCCTTGAGGCATTTCAAAAACGTGGCTTTTTCGTGGGACTATATCTGACGGTGTGGCGTATTCTGCGGTGCAATCCATTTTGCGCAGGCGGATACGATCCCGTGCCCGAAAAGAAGACCCGCAGGGGAAACGGCGATAAATAACAAAAAGGAAGTGTAGACAATGATTGACAAGCTCCTATACGGACTCGGTCAGGTCATCGCATTTTTTGATGGATTGACCGGCAGCTACGTTGTAGCAATGCTTGCTTTTGCCCTTATTACCGAGATAGTTCTTCTCCCTTTCGGCATAAAGCAGCAGAAAAATTCAATAAACCAGGCTAAACTCCGCCCCAAGGAAATGGCCATCCGCAACAAGTACAAGGGCAGAAACGATCAGGCCACCATGCAGAAGATGAACCAGGAGATCCAGGAGTTCTACCAGAAGGAAAACTTCAATCCTGCGGCAGGCTGTCTCCCTCTGCTCATTCAGCTGCCCATTATCCTGGCGCTCTACAGAGTTATCGTAAGCCCGCTGAGATACGTTATCGGATTCAGCGCAAAACAGATCGAAAATATCGTTGAGGTTATAAACGGCGTGTACGAGAAGGCGGGAACCGCCGTTCTCGATGCCAAGCTGTTCAAGAACAACGACATCGAGCTTATCGGACGCATCAGAGAAAATTTTGAAGCTCTCTCCGAGAATGACTGGTTTGCCGAAAAGGTGGCAAGCGTTAAAGAGCTGCCCGATTTCACGGTGTTCGGTCGTCTGGACCTTGGTGACAAGCCCAGCTCCGTGGGACTTTCACTTTCTCTTATAATGCTCGTTCCCGTTCTGGTATTCCTCAGCCAGTTCCTCTATTCAAAGCTTATCCGTAAGTTCACCTACCAGCCCCCCTCCGCGCAGGACGCGAACATGGGCTGCTCGAACACCGTGATGGATATTACCATGCCTCTTATGACAACGTATTTTGCGTATATCATGCCCGGTGCCGTCGGTATTTACTGGGTGTTCAAGAACATCATCTCCTTTATCCGTCAGATACTTCTCGTAAAGCTTATGCCCTACCCCAAGTTCACAGAAGAAGATTACAAGGCGGCTGAAAAGGAAGTAAACTCCAAGTCCAAGAAGAACGAAAAGGTCGTAAAATCCGGCAGAGTTGTAAGAAGTCTGCACCATATCGACGACGAGGACTTTGAGGACACCCGTGAAAAGGCTCTTGAATTCAAAGCAAAGCTTGAAGCGCAAGAAGCCGAGGAAAAGGCAAAGCGCGATGCAAAGAACGCTCTGCTCTCGGGCAAGATCAAGGTAGATGACAAAAAGGAAAAGGCGGAAAACGAGAACGCCGAAGAAAAGAAAGAGAATAACGAGGACTAAAAATGAAAAAGGAAATAATCATCACCGCAAAGACGGTTGAAGAAGCAATAGAAAATGCAGTGAAGGAGCTTGGCGCTCCCTCCGCTGACGCACTTCAGTACACGGTGCTTGAAGAAGCAAAGAAGGGTCTGTTCGGCATCGGTGCAGCTCCCGCAAAGGTATCCTTTGTATACGAGACCGAAAAGACAGGCGGCGACATCGCCCTTGAGTTCATTGAGAGACTGCTCTCCGACATGGAGATCAATGCCGAGGTTACAATGAAGGACGGCGACAACGACGATAAGGTCATCTCGGTCGTTGGCGAGGAGGCAGGAATCCTCATCGGACACCACGGCGACACACTCGACTCCCTTCAGTACCTTGCAAACCTTGCCGCAAACAAGAAGGAAGAGGGCAAGAAAAAAGAGTACACAAAGGTCACTCTTGACGTGGAGAACTACCGCGCAAAGAGAGAAGAAACTCTCCGCACTCTCGCTCACCATATGGCAAGTAAGGTGCTCAAATACAAAAAGAGCGTTATGCTTGAGCCTATGAACCCCTACGAGAGAAGAATCATTCACTCCGAAATTCAGAATATCTCGGGTGTATCCACAAACTCCATCGGTTCGGAAAATAACCGCAAGGTAGTTATCTACCTTGACGACTCCAAGTCCGATAACTGATATTAAAGCAAAACGGGATGCCTCGGCATCCCGTTTTGAATATGCTTTTTTGAAAGGACACTTCCAGATGATAGAGCTTGATACCATTGCCGCCGTGTCTACCCCAAGAGGTCGTGGCGGCGTTGCACTCATACGAATAAGCGGAGATCGCGCAATAGAATTGGCGGAAAAGGTTTTCGTGCCCGCCTGCGGCAAGAAGCTGTGTCAGGTCGAGCCGCGCCGTCAGTTCTACGGCAGAATTTTCGCCCCTAACGAAAAAGGGGACGTCGAAATGATCGACGACGGTATGGCAACCGTCTTTTACGCGCCCTCGTCCTTTACGGGTGAGAATACTGTTGAAATTTGCTGTCACGGCGGCACGCTTGTCACCGAGACGGTGCTTTCCGCTTGCCTTACGGCAGGCTGCCGTGCGGCACTGCCCGGCGAATTTACCCGACGGGCATTCGTTGTAGGCAAGATCAGCCTGTCCCAGGCTGAAAGTCTCGGAGCATTGCTTGAGGCAAAGACCTACGATCAGCTTTTGCTGTCGAGAAACGGTCTTGACGGCGGACTGACCGAAAAGATCAGAACGGTCTACGAATCACTCCGCACCGTTATGGCATCAATGTACGCAAAGATAGATTTTCCCGACGAGGATCTGTCCTCCATGACCGCCGACGAGATCACGACCGCTCTCACGACAGCAAAAATCGAGCTTGAAAAGCTGGCCTCCACCTACAAAACGGGCCGTGCCGTGGCAGAGGGCGTAAAGACCGTCATCTGCGGCCGCACCAACGCGGGAAAAAGCTCGCTTTATAACCGGATCGTGGGCAGAGAGGCGGCAATCGTCACCGATATTGAGGGAACGACCCGCGACATTATAGAGGAGACCGTTCCTTTCGGCGGCATAACCCTGCGCCTTTGCGACACCGCGGGTCTGCGACAGACCGACGACCGTGTGGAAAGCATCGGAATCGACCGCGCAAACGCGGCTCTGTCCGAAGCGGAGCTTGTGCTGGCGGTCATTGATTCCACCCGACCGCTTGACGCGGACGAGCTTGAAAGTCTGAGAAAAATAAACGCACTTCCCTGCTGTAAGATCGCGGTGCTCAACAAATGCGACGCTTCGGATCTTTGCAACGAGACACTTGAAACGGTGCGCTCTATGTTCGGGCACACAGCGCAGATATCCGCTCTGTCCGGTGAGGGCATGGACGGCTTGTCCGACCTTGTTTCCTCGCTTTTCCGCGAAGGTGATATTGACCTGCGCCACGATGCAGTGGTCACGGGTGCGCGGCAGTACAGCTCGATTTTGCGTGGCATTGAGGGGCTTGAAAACGCCCTCTCGGCTCTCTCCGCAGGACTTCCCTTTGACCTTTGTTCATCGGATATTGAGCTTTCAATGTCAGCGCTTGCCGAGCTTGACGGGCGCGCTGTGGATGAGGATATCGTGGCTGAGATCTTCTCGCATTTCTGTGTGGGGAAGTAAGCTTGACCAAAATATTATAAGAAAGATAATTTAAATCGGTTCGATAAATAAGAATTTGTAAGTATAGAAAGTATGATTAAAGTATGATTGTTTTAATAACGGGAGCATCGCACACAGGCAAAACTGCACTTGCTCAAAAGTTGCTCGAAAAATATAAATACCCATATCTCTCAATCGACCACCTTAAAATGGGGTTGATTCGTAGCGGAAATACCGGGCTCACGCCTATGAGCGACGACAAGGATTTGATCGCGTACTTATGGCCTATCGTTTGTGAGATGATTAAAACAGCAATTGAAAACAAGCAGAACTTAATTATTGAAGGCTGCTATATTCCGTTTGATTGGCAAAAGGAATTTGACTCCAAATATCTTGAAAGCATCAAGTATTTCTGCCTTGTAATGAGCGAGGAATATATCAGAAACCACTTTTCCGACATAAAGAAATATGCAAATGTCATTGAAAATCGTTTGGATGATGAATGGTGCACAATGGAGAGTGTATTGTCAGAAAATGCACAGATGTTAGAATTTGCAAAAAAGTATAATGTGAACTATATACTCATCGACGATAAGTACGAAATCAATATTGAGTTATAACGATAAATTCCAATTTGTCGAGCAGAACAGCGTTGACTGTTGGTGTGATTGGGGTGCAAATTTGATACGGGGGGCGTCCAACCTTTTTGGCAGACGTGCAATGCACGCCCCACGAAAGTTGTTGATGCAAGAGGGCAGACGATGGCGCCGACCCCTGCCGACAGTGGGATTGGTTTTCCGAACAGAACGGTTGCCCTTACGCTGTCGGGCGGTTCGATTTATAAAAATCCGTATCATATTTACTTTTACAGACGTTTGTGATATACTGTTTTCAAATGAAGAAGCAAAGGAGGGCCGAAATGAAAAGATTCTTTGCCATTATGTTGCTTGTTTTGCTTACGTTGCCAATGGTTTCTTGCGCGACGCAAAATCCCATGAAGGATTCATTGACCGCCTCGCGTGATGCCGGCCACATTGAGATCCGTGTGTACCCGTCCGGGGATAAAGATTTTGTCGATTATGCCATTACTGACAGGCAGAGCGTACGCGAGATTTGCGACAAGCTGAGTTCGCTTTCTTTGGAAAAAGTGAAAATTACGGAACCCATCGCGGCATCATATTCGATCAGGTTTTGTAACGCAAGCGGTGTACCGATTCATTCTATTACCGTGATATCGGGAAAAAACGTCATTGATTATGATGGAGAACAGCTTTACTCTGTGCAGGATGACTTTGACGTGCACGCATACGTTGCGGGATTGGTGGAGCGCGCCACCCCTTGCAATCCTTGAAGCATTGCGCACGTGACGCAATGGGCACGGCAGGGGACTTTCGGAGGATGAAAGCTCTTGACAGAATAAAAAACAAATGCTATAATGGTTTTACCCAAAAAACAGAGATTTGAGGAGGTTATTATGATGAGAATCGGATGTGAGGCACTGATTTCCACACCTGCAATCATGTTTATTCTGACTTCGATAATCAGCACGGCGATTGTTCTTTTCAAAAAAAAGAAGTGAATTGATCCGCCATGGCGGATGGAGGGAATATGAAAAAACCGATTGCTATACTATTTTTGCTCTTGGTTGTTTTGTCCCTTGCGGCTTGCGGCAAGTCAGAGCACAAAGAAATATCCTGCGAGGATATCATAAAGGCTTACGAGGACGCAGGCTATTACGTCACACACGGAGAGCATAAGGATGAAGCTGATGGCTCACAGCTCTGCTACATAAAAGCAAATTTAACCGAAGACGCTGACAGTGATTACATATACTTCATCACTTGTTTTACCGAGGAGCAAGCAAAAGAAGCCGCCCAAAGGGATAAGTATAATTTTGCCATATGGTTGTATGCTGCCGCAGTAGGTGAGAGCCGATGGCTCCAAACGGACACATACGGAAAAATTGAATACAGTTATTACAATCCTGAGTTAATAAAGCCCTTTAACGAGCTTATCAAATGAAATGAAAAACGGATAAACGAAAAGCTCTGCATGCAGGGCTTTTTGTTATGCTTCCCGCGGCTTTTTGCAAAAGAAAGGGATATACACCACCTTACACCAAACAGCGGTGCAACGAAAAAATGAGCAGTCCGCTTTACTTTTCCGTATTTTTGTGATATAATGCAATTACGTGGATTTCAAATTTGATATAGGGGGATTGGATATGGCGACAAACCGGAATGATCAGTCCTTGCTTTACAAGATTGTTTCAATTACGTCGATTTTGCTCAGCGTTGCCGTGATTGTATTTGCGGTGCTGGGCATATTTGACGTATTGCATGATGCAGGTGATATCTATATTCCGTTGTTGGCTCTGGAGTCGCTTTGTCAGACCTACCTGCAATGGAACAAATCCAGAGTGGCGGCGTATTTCAATCTGGGTGCGGCAATCATTATTTTGATTTGCACACTCTGTGTGTTTTTTATCAATTAAATTATCATTGTTTTTGTGACTTTGGAGGTGGATTTTGCAAAGTATGATCAGAAATATTCAGGAGCGAGACAGGGAAGTCGTACTTTCCATGATGCGCGAATTCTACGCGTCGGACGCGGTGTGGAGCAACGGCTCGGACGAGATTTTTGCCGCTGACGTGGATGCGTGTCTGTCCGACTCTCCTTATCTGGAGGGCTACGTGTTCGAGGGCGAGGGCAGTCTGCAAGGCTACGCCATGGTGGCCAAGAGCTTTTCGACTGAGTTTGGAAAGCCCTGCATGTGGCTGGAGGATATCTACGTGGCTCCCGAATTCCGCGACCGCGGCATCGGCAGTGCGTTTATGTCGTTCGTTCAGAATAAGTACCCGGACGCGATCTTTCGCTTGGAGGTTGAGCCTGAGAATGAAAGGGCAGTGCACGTGTACGAAAAATGCGGCTTTGTCGTGATTCCTTACATGGAAATGAAGAAATAAATCACTCCACCGTCGGTTGAGTTCTCCCCGGTCAACCGTTGGTGTGTTGATTTTTGACTTGACGTCGGATAAAATGTGATCGAAAGGAGGTCGCAACACATGGATCAAATCAAGATCGGTAAGTTCATTGCCGAATGCAGAAAGAATAAGAACATGACGCAGGCACAGCTTGCAGAGAAGGTCGGTGTGACAGATCGTGCTGTGTCCAAATGGGAAAACGGCCGATCCATGCCGGATTCCTCAATCATGTTAGAGCTTTGCGGTGAGCTCGGGATCACCGTCAACGATTTACTTTGTGGGGAGGTAGTTACAGTGAACAACTACAACGAAAAATTGGAAAACAATTTGCTTGAAGCAATCAAGGAAAAGCAGGAAGCGGATAAGAGACTGTTGCGCCTGGAGATTGTGATCGGTATCTTTGCGGTGATCATTCTGCTGGCTTGCACGTTTACGGCAGCTTACGTGAACATGCCCGACTGGGTAAGGATCGTGCTGATCGTGGCCGGCTTTGTGCTGTGTCTGATCGGCTGTGCTTTTGGCATTCACATCGAGCAGAAGGCAGGGTACTACGAGTGCGCAAAATGCGGACACAAATACGTACCGAAATACGGCAGCGTGCTCATGGCTATGCACTATGGCAGAACCAGATATATGAAGTGTCCCGAGTGCGGCAAATGGTCCTGGCAGAAAAAGAGAATCGACAAGGATTAAAAAGGCTAACGTTTCATAAAGCTGAAATACAACCATAACAGATGTAGGGGGGCGTCAAGGACGCCCCCCTACGAATTCATCGTCCTTTGGGCGTTCATAAAAATTTTACAATATTCACCGTTCTTGTTTTTTTATATAACGCTATGCACAAAAGACGCCAGTACGACATCCGAAGAGGTCGTCTTTTGTCCCCAAAATTGATGAATTTTTCACAAAGGTA
>JAZODH010000063.1:0-8942 GCA_045596925.1 Eubacteriales bacterium | reverse complement strand
TGACTCGAAAGAAACTCGGTTTCGTCACTATTTCAGCTCTAGAGTTCCTTGTAAACTCTCACTTTTGGGGAATTTTAAGTGAGGATTTTCTGAAGGCTGGTTGACAGTTTTCTATCAAAATTCCGTAAAATTTAATATGTTTTTCATACGCAGAGGTATCGAAGCGGTCATAACGGGGCTGACTCGAAATCAGTTTGTGGATAACACCACACGAGGGTTCGAATCCCTCCCTCTGCGCCAGAAGGTTCAATTTCACCCTTTCGGATGGATTGAACCTTTATTTTTTTTGTCTTATGTTCCGCTTGCAAGAGCCACACCGATTGCCCTTGCACTGTCGAGCTTACTGTTGGCATCAAGGTGGCTGTAAATATTCGAGGTAGTACCCATATCCGAGTGACCGAGCCAATCCTGGATCATCTTCATCGGTATTTTATTCGCGAGTAGCAGAGATGCGCAGGAGTGTCTGAGGTCGTGAAACCTTATCTTTCTTAGGTCGTGATTTTTCAGTATTACCGCGAAGTGATCGGTTACGTAATTCGGTCTGTATAACCGTCCGAGAGCATCAACGTTTACGTACTCTCTGTATTCACCCGTATAGCTTCTTCCCATAACTCTCTGCATTTCAAAGCATTCGTCTCTCTTTGCAATAAGTGCTTCTTCGATAAATGGGAGGAGAGGAAGCGTTCTGTATGAGGATTTCGTCTTCATTACGTCGTATCCTACGGGACCGTTCTTCTCGTCAACAACCTTGTGCCTTATACTTATCGTCTTTTGATAGAAGTCTATCGCTGACCACTTTAAGCCTAAAACCTCGCTTCGCCTAAGACCGTAGTAAACCGCTAACAGAATTATCAAGTACAGCTCGTCGGATTTAGCACATTCGAGGAGCTCTTTTATTTCCTCTGCGTTGTAGTAGTTACCTATGAACTGCACTGCCTTTGGTCTGTCAGCTTGATCCACGGGATTCGATGCTATGATCTTACGCTTCATTGCAGTTTTGAATGCAAGGTGGAGCACGCTGTGATACCTCTGCATTGACGTGCCCTTAAGACCTGCCACTCTCAGCGATGCGTAGAATGCGTTTATCTCGTCGCCGGTTATCTCGTTAACCTTAATCTTCATCGTCTTGAAGAACGGTATCATCTTCGATTCTATGTAGGTCTTATATCCCTCGTAGGTTGTTTTTGATACATTTCCTTTGTGAGATTCGAGCCATTCTACGAGATAGTCCTCGACGAGCGAGTTCGCTATTCTGTGCCTCTCTCGCTCTGCGTGAGTCATATTTTCGGTTAAGTAGGTAGTACCTGTATTCAGTTTTTCAAGGAGAGCGCGGAGTCTGTGATTTGCTTCGGTTTTAGAGCCTTTTCTTGACTCTAAATCAAGCGAGTACCACTTAACCTTACGCTTTCCGTCAGTTGTATAATGATTAACTGCGGCATACCATTTGCCATTCTTTTCTTCAAGATGGCCTGTCAGTTTTTTCATTAAAATCCTCCTTCTTTATCCTTGTCTCTTGGTATGACCGTCGGCTATACTAACATTACCACACATTTCTTGAAAAGTCCAGAGCCTTTTTGGTCTTTCGGGGGACAAAACCGTATAATTTTCTTCGTTTACTATAAATTCCACCAAAGCGGTCTTGGGAATAAGAATTCTGCGACCGATTTTGATGCTCTCAATCCTTCCGGTCTTCAGAAGCTCGTATACGGTGTTTTTGCTACAACGCAAAACCTTTACGATATCCGAGACCTTCATAACGTCGGGTTCTTTCTCAAAATAAGCGAATACGCTACGCTTTACCATATGCAGATTTTTTCCTTTCTTTATCGGGATTCTTATTCTTACGTTCACTTGTTTTTTCATTACATTGACTGACGGAAGGCGTGTTCGCCCTCGTCCTCTCCTTCGTCTATATCATCGTTTTGGGGAAGCGGCTCTTCTTTGGTTAAGGCGGTGTAAATTTTAACAGCACCTGCCGCTGCAAGACCGACTGCCGCACCCGTATTATCGCCCTCGCGAATCTTGCGTTCTTCCTCGGTTTCGTCACTGTCAGCAACGATCTTTTCTACGTTAGCCCCAAGCCTCGTGAGAGAATGTAGAGTAGCACTATTATCAGCGGCAGAGCCAGAAGCACGAGCTTGACCCACCACATTTTTTCGTCTCGATCCATTCGGTCTCTTATTGCCGAAGCAGCTTGTTCTCTCAGACTCCCAACCTGTCTTTCGGTACTCTCGGTTATCCGCTTCAGAGTCTCGGTCGCCCATTCCGTGTGCTCGCTCACCTTGCGAACCATCTCGGTCGTGCACGCCTTCGTCGTCTCGCGCATCTCGGCTTCTATCATCTCCATCCGCAGAAGAGTTTTGACTATCATATCCCAATCTTCCTTCGGTATCGTTACCGTTTCCGTCTCTTTCTTCGGGGCATTTATCATCTTCAATTTGCCCAGCCTCTCCTTGCCTGATTCTGAACTCATTTTCCATATTCTCCTTCAAATATTTATCTTCGTGTAGCTTTATATCTCGAACTCGGCGCGGATTTTTACCTTCTTCGCCGGGGGCAATATAGGTTATATATTTCCTCTCATCCGTCCATATAACACCGTATCCTTGTGCTTCCATCGCGGCAATAAACTCGTCCTTTGAGAGCGCTGTTTTCATACATTCGTCTATGACGAAGCAGAGGCGCATCTTCCAGCTTTCCCCCTTTATAGCTGCTCTATATTCCTTCTGCCCGAGGTTCTCATAATTGCGTTTATGCGTGTAAGGATCAAGCGTCGAAAGTCCGTAAGCCTTGCAAATTTCATCGCTCTTATTACGCAGTTCACAGAGCAAATCCAGGTTAGCTCGAAGCTTAATTCCGGTGCCCAAATCGTATGCGTTTACGACGAAATGATTGTGCAAATGCTCCTTGTCAATATGCGTTGCAACGAGCACCTCACGGTTACCAAACGCCTTCGCAAGCGCCAAACCAATCTCGTGTACCATCTCGGGTGAAACGTCTTCTTCGGGGGAGAAAGACTGCACGTAATGGTAAAATCGCGGGCCGTCGGGCGAGTGATCAAAAATCTTCTGCGTTGCTAAAAACGACTCGTGAGCCATCTCGGTTACGCAGTTAACTCCGGTCACAAAAACCGTTCTTTCATCTAGCACCGTTTTATGCGCTTGTATGCAATATTCGATAACTCCGAGCTGTGCGCTGGGCGTTTGATTTTTCTCGGGTATGTTATTTATGGTCGCCATTAGTGTCACCTCCGATGGCGAGAAGTAGCCTTCTGTAAGAGGTCAAAAGAGTGTCAAGATTGACGACTCTTATCGCTCCCTGGTGGCAGAGCCTCGTCAGCTGATTTAGGTTGTTTCCTTGGTAACGAAGCTCCTTGTTTGCCTCTCTCAAATCCGAGTTTACAACGACCTTACCTGTCACGCACATATCGAGAATAAACTTGCGCATCGAGGGAGAATCCGATTCTTTTTTCAGTCTCTCAAGAAGCTCTTTTTCTTCGGGTGTAAGGCGTATTGTTACCGTTTCAGTTTGCGTTCTCAAACCGTCATCTCCTTTCAATAATTAAAGTGGGTATGGGCTTCTGCCCAAAAATAAATAGCGCTATTTAGGTCGCCGCCGATTTCGGTGGACGTCCATGCGCTACGCTTGCCCCAGAGCAAGCGTAGCAAACTCTTCTTTAATATCAGCGCTGTTTTCACAAAATTTGGTGACAGCGTGACAGCTGGTTTGCTACTTATTTTACCTGTCACTATGCTGTACACGCATCTGTCTTTGACAGCGTATCTGCCGCTATCCAATGAGCCGTCACGCTGTCACTGACTGCTATAATCGGCTTCTTTGATTCTGCTTCTGAGCCCTCGTTAATAACCGCAATTTCCTCGTCATTGAGAGAGAATTTCAGTATCCTCTGCGAGTTGGTTCTCACGCTCTCAAAGTGCAAACCTATCTTCGAAAGCTGCTCGTGATAACGCACCAAATTCTTCTTTATCATATTTGGCGGAATGTCAATATCGAGCTTATTTTTGATACCTTCGCTGAGCTCGGAAGCGCCGCAGGAATACTCGCCTTCGGTGATAATATCGGTATGGGAGAAGAGATATAGCTGTGTTGCTTTTACCGTCAAATTCAGCTCCTCGGGAACGTACTCCGTACCGTCGCTGACCTGCCAAATACAGTTATCATCTAGTCTGAGCTCTATCTCTCTGTCAATCACGTCACGCCCTGAAATAAAGAGCTTACCGCGTCTTTCGGTACGCTTCGGGCGGAGCAGTAGCCAGTAGTTATCAACCGCGCCAACAAGTGCCGTAGAACCCGAAACAGCGTTGTACTGATCGTTGTCCTGCATCTTCCTTGTATGGTGAACAACCAGCAGTGAAACGTTATGCGATTGGGTGAATTTATGGAGAGGAATAAGGTCGTTATAATCCTTCTCGTAGAGGTTCGCATTCTTGCTTTCCGGGCGAATATAATTAAGCGTATCAATCGCTATAAGCACGGTGTCGGGATGGTTACGAATGAAGTCGTCAAGAGCGTCAATAAGACCTTCGTCTATTCTGATTGCCTGGTTTGTAAAATGGAAATTCGAAGGCATCTCGTCTGTCATTTGCATCGCTCTTGACTGTATTCTATCTTCTGTATCCTCGAAGGAAAGATAGAGTACTGTGCCTTTTTTACTCGGGAAACCAAGTATGCTTTCACCCTTAGCAACCGCTATGCAAAGGTTAAGAGTGAAGAAGGATTTACCTGCCTTTGGCGCACCTGCAAGGAGCGTAAGTCCTACGGGGAGAACAGAGGAAATAATCTGTTCCTTATGGTCTATTTGCTTGTTCATAAGCGTTTCACCATCAACGGTTTTGAAACGCTTTATACCCATGAGTTCCTCTCTAATCCGCTTTTGTTCTTCATCAAAATCAAATGAGTCAAACATCTGTCTTTCCTCCAAATTTCGTTTTGTTTATCGCCTTCATTTGCTCCCTGGCTTTTTCCTTTCGCTCCTCGGAGCAAGGATTGAGAAGGCGGAAAGTGAAGTATTCCTTTCGTACCTCAAAGCATAGCTGTCCGCAACCGTCATCATCGGTGAGACGGCAAAGTTCGGGATGCTCGGAGGCGTATTTCGTCAGCCTGTTTTTGAGAGCAGTGTTATAGGTTTGTATTGTAGTTATATCGTTTTCTTCATCGAAGAATATCTGTGTAACCTTGTGTATTTTTTTTATTCCGGTAATCATTTTTAAATATCACCCTTTTTTAGAAATAGTCTTCAAAATGGCAAAAATTCGTTTGGTCTAGACCGAGGAAATAAGGCATTTTTCCTTTTCCGAAGTTAAGATTTTACCCGCAGATCGATAAAGCTCTTAAAAAAGGCGATTTGCCGAATTTCCACGGACTAAACCGACGCTTGAAAGCCACACAAATTTCATCAAAAAAAGGGCAGGAATTCAAGGCAAAAAGGCATAGCAAAAAGTCTATGTCTTACCTAAAATTCCTACCCTTGTATCTCGGATTCACTGCCGAGAGGATGAAATTGATTCGCCACGCGAAGCGGCACAAAAATTATGTAATCTTTTGATGCTCAGTCCAACGAGCTGATGACATTTAGGACACTCAAGTATAAAATCCGCATACGGCTTCTCCGATAACCTAAAGACTATACTGTCGTTTCTGATATCTCTGTCTGAAACGTCTGCAAATCTGTGGTTTCCGTATGGGCACTTTAACTTTGGCATACCGCGTCTGCCATCGTCACAAGCTTTTTCCACGTCAGCACCTCCTTGCAAAAGGAATTCTTTTGGAGGTTTCCAAGTTTTTCAGAACTCTGATTGCCACACCCACAATGTGTACTTCGGAAAGGATAATATCGTCAAGCTCGTCGTTTTCGGGATGGAGAATAAAACGCTTATTCTTCTCGTCGCGATAAAATCTCTTCAGCGTTGCACGCCACCCGTCCGAATGTTCGTCCTCTATCATTGCAACTACGATTTGTCCATCGTCTGCGGTGTCCTGCTTACGTACGTAGACGGTATCCCCGTTATCGATACCGACATTTATCATAGAATCACCGCTTGCAATAAGACCAAAGTATTCGCCGGGGCCGAGTGATGCCTCGTCGACGGGAAGATATCCCTCTATATCCTCAATAGCGAGAGTAGGAGCACCGCACGCAATTGCACCAACGATAGGCATCCTGGTGTAAGAGAAATTGTCAGCGGTGATAGTCTGGTATCTTCCGTACTTTTCTATAAGACCTTCTTCGACAAGGCGGTTCATGTATTTTGATACAGTGGATTTCGCCATTCCGAGCGTATTTCCGATTTCAAGAGTCGTGGGGCATACGCCTCTCTCCTTCATAAAGCTCGTAACGAAGTGGTAAACGTCCATCTTTCGCTCGTCATTCTTCGGTCTCATAGTCAGTCTCCTTTGGTTTTGATATAACCCGAACAAGAGTTCGTGATATAATTATAACACACCGAAAACCGCTTGTCAAGGGGGCAAATGTACATATTCATGCACATCATATCCCAAGATTTACCCATCTGGGCAGTTTTTTAAAAAAAATCGCTCTCTTCTTTGTCTTATGCGGTGCAATTTTTTAAGTTTGGTATCATTTAAAGCATTAGCCGCCAAGTCAAAAAAACTTGGCGGCTTTCAGTATTTTAATCAAATCTGACTCTTGGATTGAGAACGTCGGGTGAGTGCCACTTGATGCCTTTTTCGGCAAGATAATCGGTCTTTAAGCTCCACACGTGATGGCAGGAGCCGAAGCCACGATACTCACGGTTCTTCTCGATCTTCTCGTCAACCTCGTCGATAACAGCGAGGTATTCCTCGGTCATTTCCACGGGATCGTGCTTTAGGTTTCTGCGCCGTTTCATCACGGTATCGAAAACGTCGTCCGTAAGCTCTCGTGTCAGAAAGACGAGCGCCAATTCGCGCAGATCCTCACAGTCGTCATCAACGTAATAATTCCGAGCCTTGAGCGCGTTATAAACCATTCCGCTGCTGTCCTTGATCTCCTCACCGTACATCGTGTAGAGCTTACCCGCAAGTGTGATCGCTCTTTTGTAATAGTGCACCGACACGGCAAACCGCCCAAGTCGGTCATAGGCTTCGGCAAGGTAACGCATAATCGTTGCGCTGTCGAGCAGCGTTACCTTGTCATAAGGGGTTTCCAATGCAAGCTGAGCTTCTACGATCTCTTCGGTTTCTTTGAGATACGGAACGGCAAGATATGTCAGCTCATAGGCATTATAGTCATCGTTTTTCTCGATCAGTTCAAAAAGCTCTTTGAGTCTTTCGGCTCTTTCACTACTGAACGGCATACTTTCACGCTCCTTTGCCTTTTACTTGATCGCAAGCTCCATACGGAGAGTTTGGGAAACAGAGTCACCCGCAACCATATAGTCGTCGTGCGCGAAGGCAACGACACTCTCACCGTTATTGCAGACGGTATAGGTTTCGTGATCCACGTAGATCTCCGCCTTGACAGTATCGCCATCTGCAACAAGCGAACGGATCTCAAGGCTTTTATCACTGATGTGGGGAAGCTTGTATGACGCGCCCTCGACTAAATCATATTGATTTTCGCCGTGGTCCTCGTCAAACCAAGTGCTTTCCTTGTCGTATTTGTAGTCCCATTTTATAATTAAGCAAAAAGCCATATTACTGTTTCTCCACTTCCTTCAGCAAATCAATGAGCGCATCTACTTTATATTTATACTTGCAATCCAAGTCCCACAGCTCAGTATCTCCGCTGACCTCGCCGCCCATTTCTCTACCTGCCATGTAGTCGCAGAAGCCGGCGTTGTGGGAGCGCCAGAAGGAGTCGCGCAATGCTTTCAATTTTTCTTCTGTAGTCATGCCGGGCTCAATCAAAAAGGAAAGATCCTTTTCCAGTTGCTCTATTCTTTGCAGCTTTGCTTCATCCATAATGAGTTCTCCTTATTTGTTCAATGTAATATCGTAGATTGCGTAGGTGTGAGAGGCATCGTCTTCAACGGTGCATTCCAGGAAGAACAAAAGTCTTTCGCAATCCTCGCCAAGTTCCACGGTATAAGTGGTGGGCTTCATATCCTTGGAAAGCGTAATCTCTTTCACACATTCGTCGTCCGCACCGATCTTCAGTACCGTTTCATCCTCGGCGATGATGCTACTAACCTCCTCTTGCATGGCAACGGTGAAGGTAACCGAGGTGTAGCCGCTATCTGTTAGGTTTGCCAAAGCAAAGGCGGATTCGTGGGCCTCATCTGACGCCAAAATACCTAAAGCCGTCCAACCGAGTGCACTAAAAACAATGGTAGCATCCACCATATCCGAATCAAAGCTTAAGTGCACGCTGGTACGCAGCAGCACACCGCTGTAAATCTTTTCGTCGCCGATCATGAAATAGTTTTTCTTGGTCGAGCCGTCGTAATAGCCGTCCTCTACATCCACAGCGCCATAGTCGATATCCATGCGTCCGCCGCTGTGTACATCGTAGAAGCCGAAGGTTTCAATCAGATCACAAGTTTTACCGTAATCTGCGGGATTTCTCCCGGGGAAGAGATCGGTTTCCACATATCCATCGGGATAAGCGATCAGATTGACAATGCCCAATGCAGGGCGGTACATACTGCCGTTGGTTGCCTTACCCGATATAAATTCAAGATGCTGACAGCCCGTCACATCCACCACATATTCCTGAGGCAGCATGGTACAATCCACCTCGATGGTCTTGATCAAAACACCGTCGGCGTAAATCTCGATCTGATCGTTCTTGTAAACGTCGCTGTTGGCAATATGACCTGCGGTGAAGGAAATCGTATCGTATTTGCCGCCCAAGTTGAAGGAAACACACGCAGGTCTGGTTTCCGCAATACTGTGGGATGCAAGGAGAATAATGCCTTCGCTATACTTCACGCCGCCCATGGAGAAGGTTGTGAAGCTGCTGGAGCCGTCAAACACGGCTT
>JAZODH010000062.1:0-49241 GCA_045596925.1 Eubacteriales bacterium | reverse complement strand
CACCGTTTGCAAAAACGTGCCACCGGCACCTTTTTGACGCACTAACCCATCAAGGGGCTTTTCGTCTTCCCTCAAGTGCTCGAACCACTCTTGTTTTGCTCTGCAAAACAAGAACAGTTTGCGCTGTGGAGAGCGTCAAGTTAGGCTGACTGATCGCGCAAACGATGGTTCTGTCAGCCCATCAAGGGTAACTTTTGTGGTGTCATTTTGCGGCGGGAGCAAGCCTCCGCTCTACTATCTGTCGCCCGTCCTGCTCTTTGCTGTATGTTTGGCGTTTGCACCTATTGCAATTACTTTGAAGACGTGATATAATATTACATATCAAGCGCTTTAGGAGGTAACATGAAAGGAACAGAGAAATTTGAGTTTGATGGCAAGGAGCTGGGCTATGATTTTGCCGATTTTTGGAGGTTTCAGTATTCAAACATCTACGATATACAGGGGAGAATAGCCGAATTCATAGTCGCCAAGGCTCTCGACATACACGAATCTCAGAACGATCAGTATTGGACTCTTTGGGATCTTACGTACAGGGGCTTGCGCGTTGAGGTGAAGGAGACCTCTTATTACCATTCCTTCAACAAGGAGGGAAAGGTTTCCGAGCAGCGCTCCTTTGGCATAACGAAGGCTCACGGCTCATACGATCTGCCGGTCAGCGGAAACACGGAATTCCGCAGACAAAACGACGTATACGTATTCTGTCTGAACACGGGATATACCAAAGAGGAGTCTTATCCTCTGAATCTTAACAATTGGGAGTTTTACATTGTTCCCACTTCTGTTATTGACGTAGAGTGCGGAGATAACAAAACCATCTCTCTTAACAAGATCAAGAAGCTTGGATACAGCGCAACGCCTTACGATAAAATAAGGGGTGTTCTTGATGAGATTGTTTTGACGAATTTAACAAGTAAAGATTGAAGTAATAGGGTTTAGGAGGAACAATGCCGTACATTCCCAATGAGCACAAAGAATATAAGCTTCTGCCGCATTGTTGCACAAGTGGTGGCGAAGTTTTTGAGTATCCGAGTGAAATGCTGGATAAAGTCGACAAGCTTTTGCCCGAGGGCGAGACCCTGAGACCCTACGGATACAAGTCATACGACGAGTATTACAGCAAGTTGGACGGGTATATTGAAAGTCTTGATGATGAAAATGCGAAGCGGATAATAAATTCGTTCGGAAATAGAATGGTCGCAATTAACATAAAGAATACGTGGGCGGTGTTAAAATATACAGGTAAAACGAGCGAAGACGAGGGAGTCGGGCTTACTCATGGCAGATTTTATTATTGTCCTGCGCCGACACCGGATCACGGTATGATAGGCATCATTGACAACGAGGAATTTACGAGCTATATGTATCCGTGTGATCTTTCGGATTGGATTGTATACGAGGATCCTACCGGAGAGGCCGGCAAAGCGTTGGGGCAGAAACCGAAGGTTGATAGAATGTGTCCTTGCTGTCGTAAGCATTATTTTTTTCCCGACGATGTAAACAATCTGTGCCCAGTTTGTCAGTGGGAACGGGATATCATGCAGGAGAACAACCCCGATGAAGAAGGCGGAGCAAACAGTAGGTCTTTGAATGAAGAAAGGAAACTGTTTAATCCCAAGGGAGCTGATATTACACAGTTATTTAGGCTTGCCTTTAAGAGCCTTTCGACGTCACAGATCGATTTTATTTGTGACGAATTTAATACGGATGCGGATACATTGCTCGAACTGTCGGAAAGACAGCTTGATTGCGTTTATAACGTGTTGGACCTGTACGCAGAAGCCGAATATGGCAACAACAAACGGAGAACCAAAAGATACAATATGTTTCTACGCATTCAAACTTGTCTCGAAGAAAGTTTTAAAGGAATGCTCGGAATTCCTGAAAGCAATGAAAGAATATTGGTTCAGAAAAGAGAAAAGATATGAACAAAGAAAACTTACATAAGCTTATAGACCGATACGAGGAAAACTTCTACGTATTGAATGATTCTGCAAACGACGAGATCTTCAAATGGAGGGCCGCGCGGCAATTTCGTGACGTCTGGTTTTCGGAAGGCGCTAAATCTATGCCTTTTTCCGAGAAATTCAACGCCGCCAAAAAAGAATTTTCGGTCTTGATGGACAACAGCTACGTTTCGCCGTCTAACGGAATAGTTAAGATAGCAGAGCAGGATCAGATAGCTGTTGAAGGTCTTTTCACAGACGTTTTGTTTTCGGACGACAGTGGCGATATTGTTATGCGTCAGAACAATATGGATAAGTTCCTTGAGGAGATCGACAAGCTCAGAGCGAGATATTATCCTCAAAGCTTCAAGTTCAAGCAGGACAGACATTCTGCCTCTTGTTATCTTTTCTTTTATGCCCCCGAGCAGAACTATATTTATCGGTATAGTGACGCGGAGGCTTTTGCACAGAACATAGAATTTGGTAAGGACATTGGCTCGGGAGAAACGTTTCGTCTGGAACGCTATTATGAGATGTGCGATCTGATCGTTGAAGCACTGAAAGAGCATCATAGCCTTTTGGACAAGCATTTTACTTTTTTGAGCGACAAATGCTACCGCGATGAAAGTCTTCATCTTTTGGCCTTTGATCTGATGTATTGCTGCAGAACATATAATTTTTACGAAGGTATGCAACACGCATCAAAGAAAGACAGCATAAAGGCGTATACGGAAGCCGAGGCACGCGCAAGGGAGACTCGCGAAAAGCAGGAACGGATGGATGTGATTATGGCTGAAATCCGTGATCTCGAGCGTAAAGCGGAGATTTTTTCAGGAATATCGTTGATAAACGTACAGGTAAATCAGATCGGCTACGGTGTTGGCGTGATTATTGAACAGAAAATAAATCAAATAACGGTTCGGTTTTCGGATTGCGAGAAGAAGTATTTTATAAACCGTAAATATATCAATCGCCCGGTGTTTGAGGACGACAAGGAAATTGTCGATGCATTTACCGAGTACGACGAAATTGTTGAAAAAATAAAGAGGTTGAAGATACAGATAGAGCGAATCGACAAAGGCATCATTTGAGTTTTGAAAAACCAAGAAGGCTCCAAAACAGGACACAGACCATTCGGTCTGTGTCCTTTTATGTGACCTAATCACTGAAAGAAAAAAGCAAATGAGGTATAATAGGCACAGAAAAGAAAAGGAGTGCTTGAAGATGACGAATAACAATCACGTTTACGATATGATCATCATAGGCGGTGGGCCGGGAGGCTACACTGCGGCCCTTTATGCCTCAAGAGCAGGGATGGATACCATTGTGCTTGAAAGACTTTCGGCAGGCGGTCAGATGGCGCTGACCCATCAGATAGACAATTATCCCGGCTTTGAGGATGGAGTCGACGGCTTCTCTCTTGCAGACAAGATGAAAAAACAGGCGGAGCGCTTCGGAGCAAAGAGCAGGATGGCAGAGGTCGTACGGGTCGATCTTACGGCAGAGCCAAAGCGGATCGAAACAGCAAGCGGAACAGTTTTCGGCAGAACGGTGGTTCTGGCCACGGGTGCAAATCCGAGAGAGCTTGGCGTGGAGAAGGAAACGGAGCTTGTGGGGCGCGGAGTTGCCTACTGCGCCGCCTGCGACGGTATGTTCTACCGTGGCAAAACGGTGGTTGTGGTGGGCGGCGGCAATACTGCGGCGGCTGACGCCTTGCTTCTCAGCCGTATAGCCGAGAAGGTGATATTGGTCCATCGCCGCGATACTCTCAGGGCGACCAAGATCTATCACGGGCCTCTGATGAATGCGCAGAACGTGGAATTTAGATGGAACAGTACGGTAAAGGAACTGCTTTTCGACGAAAAAATTACGGGTGTGCGTCTTGTTGACGTGAACACGGGAGAAGAAAGCAATGTTTCTTGCGACGGTGTGTTCGTCAGCATCGGCAGAAAGCCTGCCACGGAGTTTTTGCGCGGTCAGATCGAGATTGATGACGACGGATACGTGGTGGCGGGCGAAGACACGAAAACGAACGTTTCTGGCGTATTTGCCGTCGGTGATATGAGGACCAAGGCACTTCGTCAGGTGGTGACGGCGGTTGCCGACGGTGCCGTTGCGGTTCACATGGCGGAGGAGTACCTGGCAGGCGGAGTCTGACCTCTGTTATGACCGCTGCGGATTTTTGCTTTGAATATTCGGAAAATCAGATGCGCCCCTGAGCACATGATTTTATTTTTCTGATTTTTGGGCAAAATGTAAATTGACAAAGTGCTCTGCGGAATGGTATAATCTATCTACCACTCACAGGAGGACACAATCATGATCTTCGGCGGACTTCAAAAGCTGACCCTGCTGGATTTTCCCGGCGTGGTCTCTTGCATAGTATTTACCAAGGGTTGCAATTTCCTTTGCCCTTTTTGCCATAATGCGCTTCTGGTCAACAAAATCGAAGAAGCGCAGGAAATCGACGGGGAAGAGATACTTTCTTTCCTTAAAATAAGACAGGGAATTCTTGAGGGAGTTGTCATAACGGGCGGTGAGCCACTTCTTCACCCCGAGCTTGAGGATTTTATTGTGCGCGTTCGCGAGCTTGGCTACAAGGTGAAGCTGGACACAAACGGCTCTTTGCCCGACCGTCTCAAAAGCCTTGTTTCAAAGGGGCTGCTCGACCATGTTGCCATGGACATAAAAAATTCCTTTGAAAAATACCCTCAGACTGTGGGGGCTGACAAAGTAAAAATACAAGATATAGAGGAAAGCATTGATTTTCTCCTTTCGGGAGCCGTACCCTATGAGTTCCGCACCACCGTGACCGCGGAATTGCACACAACACAAGATATAGTGTCTATAGCTCGTCGAATCGAAGGCGCGGAACGGTATTTTTTGCAGAATTTCAAGGATTCGGGCGACCTTGTGGGGCAGGGAAACAGCCCTGTTTCAAAGGAAATCCTCGATGAAATGTGCACTGTATCCAAAAAATATGTAAAATACTGTGAAAAACGCTGAAAACACAAAATATAGTGTTTTCCCTATTGACACGACACTAAATATGCTGTATAATGAAGTCAATCACGATTGAAAAGGAGTACATTTATGTATAACGTTATTAAAAGAGACGGCAAGCAGGTCGCTTTTGATATTTCAAAAATATCAACTGCTATCACCCAGGCTTTCGATGCCTGCAACCGCCAGTACAACCAGGACGTAATCGACTTTCTCGCTCTCAAGGTCACGGCTGAATTTGAGCCTAAAATAGAAAACGGAAGTATCGAGGTCGAGCATATTCAGGACAGCGTTGAGTCTGTTCTTATCAAGGCTGGCTACGATGATGTGGCAAAGGCTTACATCATCTATCGCCGTCAGAGAGAGAAGCTCCGTAACATCAGCTCCACCATGGTGGACTACAAGACCATCGTTGACAACTATCTTCAGATCAACGACTGGCGCGTAAAGGAGAACTCTACCGTTACCTATTCCGTCGGTGGACTTATTCTCTCCAACTCGGGCGCGATCACGGCTAACTACTGGCTCTCCGAGGTTTACGACGACGAGATCGCCAACTCTCACAGAAACGCTGATATCCACCTCCACGACCTTTCCATGCTCACGGGCTACTGCGCAGGTTGGTCACTCAAGCAGCTTATACAGGAAGGTCTGGGCGGTGTGACCGGCAAGATCACGTCCGCACCTGCAAGCCACCTTGCAACTCTCTGCAACCAGATGGTAAACTTCCTCGGTATCATGCAGAACGAGTGGGCAGGCGCGCAGGCGTTCTCCTCCTTTGATACCTACCTCGCGCCCTTTGTAAAGATTGATAATCTTACCTACGACCAGGTAAAGAAGTGCATCGAGTCCTTTATTTACGGCGTAAACACTCCCAGCCGTTGGGGTACTCAGGCACCCTTCTCCAACATCACTCTTGACTGGACCGTCCCCGCAGACCTGGCAGAGCTGAACTGCATTATCGGCGGCAAAGAAGTAGACTTTAAGTACAAGGACTGCCAGGCTGAGATGGATATGGTAAACAAGGCGTTCATCGAGATCATGATCGAGGGCGATGCCAACGGACGCGGATTCCAGTATCCTATCCCCACTTACTCTATCACAAGAGATTTTGACTGGTCGGATACAGAGAACAACCGCCTCCTTTTTGAGATGACCTCAAAGTACGGTACACCTTACTTCTCCAACTACATCAATAGTGACATGGAGCCTTCCGACGTTCGTTCCATGTGCTGCCGTCTCCGCCTTGACCTGCGTGAGCTGAGAAAGAAGTCCGGCGGCTTCTTCGGAAGCGGAGAGTCCACGGGTAGCGTTGGTGTTGTAACTATCAACATTCCCCGTATTGCGTATCTTGCAAAGGACGAAAAGGATTTCTATGAAAAGCTGGATCACATGATGGACGTAGCTGCACGTTCTCTCAAGGTCAAGAGAACCGTTATCAGCAAGCTTCTTGAATCCGGTCTCTATCCTTACACAAAGCGTTACCTGGGATCCTTTGACAACCACTTCTCCACTATCGGTCTTGTTGGTATGAACGAGGCTTGCCTTAACGCTAACTGGATCCGTGCCGATCTGACAAACGAGACAGCCCAGCAGTTCACAAAGGACGTTCTCAACCATATGCGCGAGCGCCTCTCCGACTACCAGGAAGCTTACGGCGACCTGTATAACCTGGAGGCAACTCCCGCAGAGTCTACCGCTTTCCGTCTTGCAAAGCATGACTTAAAGCACTACCCCGACATCATCACAGCCGGCGAAAAGGACGGAACTCCTTACTATACCAACTCCTCTCACCTGCCCGTAGGCTACACGGAGGATATCTTCACGGCTCTTGATATTCAGGACGAGCTTCAGACCCTTTACACTTCGGGAACGGTATTCCATGCATTCTTGGGCGAAAAGCTTCCCGACTGGAAGGCTGCCGCTAACCTGATCCGCAAGATCGCGGAGAACTACCGCCTGCCTTACTACACCCTGTCTCCCACATACTCTGTATGTAAGGATCACGGATATATCGCCGGCGAGCAGTTTACCTGCCCCACCTGCGGTGGTAAGACCGAGGTCTACAGCCGTATTACAGGCTACTACCGTCCCGTTCAGAACTGGAACGACGGTAAGACTCAGGAGTACAAGGAAAGAAAGGTATACGATATCGCAAACTCAACTCTGAAGCCCAAGGCGGCTGAGGCTTGCGCTTGTGAAGACAAGGGCGCCGAGCTTGAGATGGCTGACGGATACTATGTATTTGCCACCGCAAAGTGCCCTAACTGCAAGATCGCTTGTGCGCTTCTTGACAAGGCGGGAATCCTTTACACAAAGGTCCTGGCAGAGGAGAACAAGGAATTGACCATGACACTTGATATCAAGCAGGCTCCTACGCTTGTCGTTGTGGAGAACGGCAATATCAGCAAATATGTTGGTGTTTCCGACATCAAGAAATTCTTGAAAGCATAAAAAACAAAGGCTGTGGCTTTTTAGCCACAGCCTTTTGGAAACGAGGTAAAAATGATATACGATATAATCGTGATCGGCGGAGGCCCTGCGGGGCTTACTGCCGCTGTTTACGCAAGGAGAGCGAACAAGACCGTTCTCGTAATGGAAAAGGGAACCTTCGGAGGACAGATAACCTCCTCACCAAAGGTTGAAAATATCCCCGGATTCATCTCGGTGTCGGGCAACGAGTTTGCCGAGGCGCTCATGGAGCAGGCTATGGAGCTTGGTGCGGAGGTGGAATGTCTTGAGGCTTTGTCCGTGACCGACGGCGAGGTAAAGACCGTCACCACCGACGACGGCGATTATCAGGCAAGAGCGCTTATTATCGCGACGGGCACAAAGCACCGCCTGCTTGGACTTGAGCGTGAGGAGGACTTTATCGGAAACGGTATTTCCTTCTGCGCCGTGTGTGACGGCGCGTTCTACGCAGATAAGACCGTTGCGGTCATCGGCGGCGGAAATTCCGCTCTGCAAGAAGCGATTTTGCTGTCAAAGACCTGCAAGCAGGTCTACGTTGTTCAGAACCTGGACTATTTTACGGGCGAGGAAAAGCTTATCGAAGAGCTGAAGGCTACTGAAAATATCGTTCCCATAACGGGTGCGGTGGTTGCCGAATTGCTTGGCAATGACGAGCTTTCGGGTATTAAAATCAAGCGCGGAGACGTGGTCGAGGAGCTTAAGATCGACGGAATGTTTACCGCCATCGGACTGATACCTCAGAATGAAATTTTTACTTCCCTCATAAAGCTCAACGACTACGGCTACGTTGACTCGGACGAGGGCTGTCTGACCTCGGCTGATGGCATTTTTGTTGCAGGCGACTGCAGAAGCAAGAGGATCCGCCAGGTGGCGACCGCCGCCGCTGACGGCGCGGTTGCCGCTCTCGCCGCGTGCGATTATTTGAAATAAAGTTCTCGGGGGGCTTTTTGAAAAAAGCCCCCGAACCCCCAAAAACTTTAAAAAGAGGATTTGAGACGGACGGTCGTCCTGATAAACGCAAAAACGGCGGCTGAACACCGCCGTTTTTTGTGTCGAGGTGTGTCGCCTACGGGTATTACATAAACAATCGACCCGTATTGTAGGGGCGACCATTGGTCGCCCACATCGGTACAAATATTACGGTTTTAACGATCATCACGCAGGGGCGATTCACGAATCGCCCGTTTAGAGAGCATATCTTTCCCTTGACAATCCCCAATTCCGGAAGTATAATTAAAAGAGAATATTTTGCGAAAGAAGAACGAAATGAATAAATATAAAAAATTAGCTTCCAACACAATAGCCTTGAGTCTTGGAACCATGGCGTCAAAGGTGCTGGTGTATCTGCTCCTGCCCCTTTACACCGCCTGCCTTGACAAAAGTCAGTACAGCCAGGCTGACATAATAACCCAGACCGCAAATCTGTTACTTCCTCTTTTGGCGGTAGGAATGGTGGACGGCATCTTCCGCTTTGCCATGGACGCTTCGGACGAAAACGGACGTGCAAGCGTATTTTGTGTCAGCTTCTGGGCGGTGGCGGTAGGCTCGGCCCTTGCCCTTGGTCTGATTCCTGTTTTCGGCGGTCTTGACTTTTTCGGCGGTTACGGATGGCTTATTCCTCTATACGTTGTTGCGTCTAATTTTCACTCCTGTGCGGCGCATTTTCTACGCGGTTGCGGTAAAACAAAGCTCTTTTCCCTGCAGGGAATCGTCACAACGGCGTTGACTATCGCGTTTAACCTGGTATTTCTCCTTGGATTTGATATGGGCGTTCTCGGCTACGTGCTTTCGACCGTGCTAGCGGACGGGATACTGACCCTTTTCCTGTTTTTCTACGCAGGGCTTTACCGCTATCTGTCCCCGCGCCACTTGAGCAGGGAGACGGCAAAAGCCATGCTCAAATACAGCCTGCCCATGATCCCCACCACCATTTTCTGGTGGATAACCAACGTTTCCGACCGCTACATGATAAAGGCTAACCCCAATTTGGGCGATGCTGTCAACGGCCTTTACGCCGTTGCCTTCAAGGTGCCCACGCTCCTTATTTTGGTGTCGGGAATCTTCATTGAAGCGTGGAATTATTCCGCTGTCACCGACGACGATTCGCAAAACGGCGAGAGCAGCTTCTTTACCCAGGTATTCGGGGGCTTCCAGGCTGTGATGTTCATGGGTGCGGCGGGGCTTATCTTGCTTGCAAAGCCCATTTGCTCGGTCCTTTTTGCCCAAAGCTATGCCGATGCTTGGCAGTATATCCCCGTGCTCGTTTACGCCACGGTGTTTTCAAGCCTTGTGACATTTATGTCCAGCGTTTACGTCAAATGCAAAAAGTCAAAAAACTCCTTTGTTACCGCCATGATAGGTGCTGTCGTTAATGTCGCTTTGAATCTTATTTTGATTCCGATATACGGTGCGCAGGGAGCGGCAGTGGCGACCTTTGCTTGCTATCTTGTAGTCTATATTATCCGCGCTGTGGACTCTGCTCGTTACGTAAAATTCAACAAGCAGTGGCTAACCGTTGGGCTGAACACGCTCTTGACGGGTGCACTTTGCGCCGTCGTGTTGCTTGAGATAAAATATTGGATCGTTATCGGCGCGGCATCAGTTCTTGCCGTCCTTGCGCTAAATGCACGCTTCTTCATTTTTGCCTTGAAGAGCATTTTGTCGCGACTTTTGGGCAAAAAAGTTAAAAAAAGTTGAAATTAATTTCAAAAAAGACTTGCAAAAAGGGGAAAAGCATGGTATAATACCCCTGTTGCGGTCTGACCGCAAGAAAACGGGTGGTCCTCTGCCGGACTCAGCACGAACACCCGATATTATAAGGAGGAGCCAAAATGGATCTTATTAAGGCTTTTACAAATGAGCAGTTGAAGGCAGAGATGCCCGTTGTACGCATTGGTGACACCATTCGCGTTCACAACAAAATCGTCGAGGGTACAAGAGAGAGAATCCAGCTTTTCGAGGGTACTGTAATCGCAAAGCATGGCGGCGGAATTTCCGAGACATTTACTGTAAGACGTGTTTCTTACGGTGTAGGTGTTGAGAAGACTTTCCCCATCCACTCTCCCAACGTAGTTAAGGTTGACATTGTACGTGTAGGTAAGGTTAGACGTGCAAAGCTTTACTACCTGCGTGACAGAGTAGGTAAGGCATCCAAGGTTAAGGAACAGATCCTTTAATTTGGGAGCATCGTACCGAACCAAAAGCATAAAAGCCGACTTTTAGTCGGCTTTTGCTTTTTATAGAAAAACGGCGGAATTTCCGCCGCTTTTCTTTTAAAATATTCCCGCAGATTTCAGCAGAAAGGTGGCAACAAATACCGTAATAGCAGAGACGGGAGTAGTCCAAACCACAAGCTGGCCTGCCAGAGCGGTGTCCGCGCCCATTTCCTGTGCCATTGGGACGCTCGAAACCGCCACGGGGGTGGAAAATACCGCAACCAGCGCCGCAAATTCCGCGCCGTGGAACGTGTTGCCAAAAAAGAGGTAGGCAACCCCAAGACCCAGCAGGGGGACTGCCACGGAACGAGTCAGAACGCCGAAGATAAGCTCCCGACGGAG
Organism: Eubacteriales bacterium; assembly: GCA_045596925.1. GTDB lineage: Bacteria > Bacillota > Clostridia > Oscillospirales > CAG-272 > SIG710. The sequence continues at coordinate 38,266 of JAZODH010000062.1, read as the reverse complement.
GCTTGAGACCGCCGAAAAGCTGAACTGTGCACCAAGCATCAGAAGTGCCAGGGGTGTGGCGAGGTCTGCGAGATATTCGAGGGTCTTGAATATGGGTGTTGCGTCCGAAAGACGGAAAGAAATGCCGTATTTCTCAAACACAAATCGCGCGCCGAGCACGCAGAGTCCAACGGCGATGGCGTCTATCAAAGGATTTTTGATGATATCCATGAGAATTTCCCGCAGGTTTGGCTTTTTTCCGCCGTCGCGAAATATCGACAGACTTATGACCGCCAAAACGTTGAAAAGCGGGATCCCGACAGCACTCAAAAGTGCCGCGCAGGCAAGTCCCTCGTCTCCGAAAAGGGATTCGGCAAGAGGAAGTCCTATCAGCGCGTAATTTGAGCGGAAGATGGATTGAAGCAGAGGCCCCCGACGTTCACCGGACCTTGTGACGAGCATAACCAGCGGTATCCCTGCAAGGAAAATAGCCACCACGGCTGCCGCCGCGTAGATTATGTATTTTACGTCGATATTTGTGATACTGTCTATCTTATAAATGTTGAGAAAAATGAGCACGGGCAGAAACAGACGGAATACCAGACGGTTTATTGCCTTTGCAATAGTGTCGTCGATCATGTTCAGTCTGCGGATAATGTAACCCACCGACACCGTAAGGATTATGGGAAGTACGGCGGAAAAAGAAAAAATAAGAGATTCCATTGTTACCTCCTTTGGGGGAAATATGCAAAAATCCCGAACGCTTTTGCATTCGGGATTCTTGGAGCTACTAATCAGATTCGAACTGATGACCTCGTCATTACCAATGACGTGCGCTACCTGCTGCGCCATAGTAGCAGATGTTCAACGCTCTGTATTTTACCACAAAAAGAGCCTGTTGTCAAGAGCTTTTTCAAAAAATCCAAAACATAATTTATTCGGGCGAGCCATTTCGGCTCGCCCGATGTTTTCCGTCAGTTTGCGGGAGTGTAGTTAAGATTTACGTTATCTTTGTTGTTGGTGGGGAAGATAGAAACGAAGGTCTTTCCGCGGTTGACCATCAGAGGATTGCCGTCGGCACCGTAATAGGTGATAGCGGAATCGGCCGTGGGCTTTTCCCAAGTGATCGGCACGTACTTGCCGCCCGTGATGTAGTAGCCCGTGCCCGTGCCCTCGGTGGTAACGTCAAGACGTCCGTAGGTGTCGCCGGGGATGCGTGCCGTGGGGCAGAATACGATGAAGATGTTGTCAAAGCTGATCTGCTCGCCTGTATTTCCGTCGACGTGAGGCAGATGCTCCTTGTCCTCCCACTGGAAGCGGTAATATTTGCCGTCCTCCTCGTTGTAGTCAAATCTTGCTTGCTGATAGGTGGAGTAGGGGAGATAGATGCACTTTGATTCCTGTCCATCAAGCACCACCGTTTCACCGTACGGAGCAAAGGCGTAAGCGGTCTTTCCGCTGTACCCTTCCTTCAGCTCTGTGCGGTATTTCTTGAACGCGATACCGTCTCTGATCTTCTCGCCCGTGGTCATGAGCGTGTGCTCAAGGGACATATGCTGAAGTCTTTCCTGGTCGCGGTAAAACATTCCGGGAAGGTACATATGAACGCCGTCAAAGTTGTCTATCTTGCGCTCTCTGATCTCGTTGTAAGCGTAGTCGCTGGCACCTGCGTGAACGTAGAGCGCGTCGTGATTCTGCGCCAGGTCTATGTAGTAGTGTCTTGATGAGCGGATCGAGCCAACAACACCAAGAGCCTCATAGTCCGCAAAAACGCCCATAAGACGTGTGATACCGCCCTCGGCCAGACACTCGTAAAGAATGTCGCACTGAGAAACGCTGTGCTGGGGGATCGCCTGTCTTATGTTGTTGAGCATAACCGCAACGGGACGGGACGTGGAGAAGTCCTTATCACATTCAAGTCCCGTCAGAGGATTGATAAGGTCGGGAACGACCACAACGGGAACCTGCTCCTCGGTTTCCGGAGGCTGAGTCTCGGTGGTGTCGGGCGCGGTGTCGGGATCAGTGTCATCGGGAAGATCTGCGGGGTCATTTCCGCACGCAAAAAGGCTAAGAACCATGAGAAGGGCAAGGATAAGCGTGCCCGCGCGTCTCAAAAACGGTTTTTTCATAATATACTCCATTCTTTCGTGTCAAAAAGGCAAGCTTTTGGGGCTTACCTTTTGTTTTTTACTTGTTTGCCATTTCGAGCCAGATAACTCCGATACCAAAGGCATCGTAGAGACCGCTCTTTTCACCTTGCTTTATGATCTTCGAGGGGTTTTGGGAATCTACCACCTGGATAAAGATCTTGTCGGGGATCTCGTTGTCTCCCTCTTTTTTGTAAGACATTATCTCAAGGATGAGAAAGCACTTATCGGTCTTGTCACCGTAGCAGATCGTATCGCCTTCGCGAACCAGCGGCTTGCCCTTGTATTCAAGGTATTTTCCGCTGACCTTCTTTAACTCTTCCATAAAAATCTCCCTTCCGCCGCTCGCGGCGGCACAAATATTATAGGAAACACTTGGCATCGCTATTGCGACAAAATGGGTTAGGTCCCATTTTGCAAGTGTTTCAAGCGTGAAATAGCTAAACATCGAACTTGACGTTGCGTTGTTTCACGCTATTTCCTCCGTTGGTATTACTATCTATCCCATTATACATTATGTCGCCTGTAAAGTCAATCGAATTTTGTAAACTTTATGAATTTATTTCTCATTTTTTCGGACGTAGGGGGATAGGGTCTTGAAAAATCCGCTTTGACGGGGACGGGGAAGCGAGAGGGTAAAATATGCGTCCGCACGGTCGGTCAGGACTGCCTGACGGGAATTTTCGGGCGCATCGGCAGGCTTCGTTATAACGGGGATACGCGCGGTTTTGCGGATTTGGGAGAGAATTTCGCGGCCTGCAGAGTTGAGTGCCAGGAGCTGGGTGTAGTCGGGAGAGGATTTCAGATCTGCTTCCGTGATGCCGAAAAGACAGTTGTAAACCGTACGGCGAATCCGCGCGTCGGTGAATTTTTTTGTGGACAGTGCGGAGAACAGCTCGGAAGCGTCGGCGCTTTGGTGCGCGAGGCTTGCGATCCTATTTCCAAGACCGCCCGACGCTCCTGCAGAGAGGGAAAATTTTTCGCCGTCGCCCATTCGCAGCGCGCAGAGCAGGGCGCGTCCGTCCTCACAAACGGGGAATCGTCCTTCCTTTTCTGCCTGTCCGAGAGCCTGCACGACAGAATCGGGCAAAAAATCGGCATAGGGATCACCATTGGAAATTGCTTTTCTTATTGCCGTTGCAGACGGGAATTTTTCTGTCCCCAGCGTTTGGCTGTGGAAGTCTCCCTCGCGCTTTATTGCTACGGGCTTTATTTTTGAATCGAGACGGATAAGTGCTTTGATGTATTCTACGGCAAGGAGATTGTTTGGACTTTCAAGCTCGGGGCAGGTGCCGTAAAGCTCGGAATAGACCTTTTGTGTGGCGGATGCGTAGCCCTCGTCGCCCGAAAGCTCGCAAAGAGCCGACAGATATTTTTCGTCCAGCATATTTTTCGCAATTTCGGTCAAAGCTTCCGCATCCCCACACTCACAGCCAAACCAAAGCTCGTCCACGCACGACAGTCTGTCAAGGACGCTCACCGCACCCCAAGCAAAATATTCCGCGCTGCCCATAGCACAAGGGAAGGGAAGCTCAATCACAAGATCAGCTCCTGCATCGAGGGCGCACCTTGCGCGCAAAAACTTGTCCGCCACGGCAGGACCGCCGCGTTGAACAAAATTTCCGCTCATGATGCAGATGACGTTTCTTTCCCGCTTCATCCCACTTAAAATATATGCATGCCCCGTGTGTAAAGGATTAAATTCGCATACCAAGGCGGCAGTCTTTGTTTTTTTCACTTGAAAATTTCCCCTTTTCTCTTGAAATTTGCAAAAAAATGATGTATAATACTTAACTGTAATATATTATACTACATTTTTGGAGGTTTTTCAATGTTAATTCTCGTAATCAACGCAGGAAGCAGTTCTCTTAAGTATCAGCTCTTTGATATGGAGAACGAATCCGTACTTGCAAAGGGTAACTGCGAGCGTATCGGTATCGACGGCAAGATATCTCACAAGCAGCTGATAAAGGGTGTTTCCTACGAGGCTGAGACCAAGATGGACAACCACGAGCAGGCTATGAAGGTCGTAATCGAGGCTCTCATGAGCGATGAGCACGGCTGCATCAAGAGCATGGACGAGATCGGTGCTATCGGACACAGAGTGGTCCACGGCGGTTCTTATTTCTTCGAGTCCGCACTTGTAACAGATGAGGTTATTGAGAAGCTGAAGCTCTGCTATGACTTCGCTCCTCTGCACACACCCGCACATCTGATGGGAATTGCCGGCTGTACTGCGGCTATGCCCGACAAGCCCCAGGTTCTGGTATTTGACACGGCGTTCCATCAGACAATGCCCGCAAAGGCGTTTATGTACGGTCTGCCCTACGACATTTATGAAAAGTACGGCGTTCGCCGCTACGGCGCGCACGGCACCTCCCACCGCTTCGTTTCCGGCGAGGCTATCAAGCTCCTTGACAAGCCCGCCCAGGATACAAAGATCGTAACCTGCCATCTTGGTAACGGTTCTTCCATTTCCGCAGTTAAGGGCGGCAAGTGCGTTGATACCTCCATGGGCTTCACACCCTTGGCAGGCGTTATCATGGGCACGAGAACGGGTGATATGGACCCCGCGGCTGTTACTTACGTTATGAACAAGACAGGCATGACTCCCGACGAGATGAGCGAGTTCATGAACAAGAAGAGCGGATTCCTTGGAATCGGAGGCTACGCTGACTGCCGTGAGCTTTGCGCAAAGGCAGGCGAGGGCGATGAAAAGGCAACTCTTGCACTTTCAATGCTTTCCTACCAGGTAAGAAAGTTCATCGGCTCTTACGCTGCTGCCATGGGCGGTCTTGACGCTATCGTATTCACAGCAGGTATCGGTGAGAACACGGTCGGTCTCCGTCGCGCTATTATCGAAGGCCTTGAGCCTTTCGGCATCAAGCTTGACGTAGAGCAGAACGAAAAGGGTGTAAGACAGAGCAACATTATGACTCTCTCCACTCCCGATTCTGCCGTTAAGGTATTCCTTATCCCCACCAACGAGGAGCTGGTTATCGCCCGCGACACACGCGATATCGTTTCCAAGCTGTAATCAAACAAATAAAAAGTCTCGGGTCAGCCCGAGACTTTTTTATTTTCGTTTTTCGGATTTCTCAAAAGCAGGAGCGAGTATCTGATGGTGTACATCACAAGTGACAAAAGCATAAATCCGATGCACAGGACGATCATCAGATGAGCGGCGGCACCTGCAGGAGAGAAGACCAAAAGATAGGTAACTATCAGATAGAACATTATGGTCGCCAACTTTCCGTACCACCTTGCGCCGTCAACTATTCCCGTTCTCTTCATGACCGCCAGACCCATGGTGCCAACAAAAAATTCTTTGAAGAGCAGCAGTCCCGCAAGCCAGAAAAGCATGGAATATTCAAATCCCAGACATAACACCACGGTGAACTGTGTCAGCTTGTCGGCGATCGGGTCGATTATCTTTCCGAAATCGGTTATCATGTGGCATTTTCTGGCGATATATCCGTCCACGCCGTCGGTCAGACCCGACAGAAGGATCAAAAATGTGGAAAGGACGCGGTGATCCTTTGAGAAAAATGTCGTCACAATAAGGGGCACGAGTGCTATTCTGACATAAGACAATATGTTGGGAATAGAAAAGTATTGTCCCTTGAATCTGTTCATTTTGCGTGCCTCCTTTTGATTTTATCTTACCTTCAGGTCAAATCGATGGGCGCATCTGGGACACTTTACCGTATGCTTTCCCTTGGTCCTTGGAAGGCGCAGTACCGATTTGCAGGAAGGACATTTTTTGTATATGTGAGTCTTTCTGTCCCGCGCTTTTTGGCGCGAGAGAGAGAAAAATCCCTTTACCTTGCTTTTTACAGCAAGGTATTTTCTGTTTTCCTCGCTTCTTTTGTAGATATTCCGAGAGAAAAAGCGGAAGAGAACGTAGAATATAAGTACAAGCTCCAAAACCACCACAATGGCTGAGTGCAGGAACGCGTTGGCTATGGCAATGACCAGATACGTGACCGTCAGGAAATTATAAAGGTTATCGGGACCGTATCTGCCATACATAAATGCGGCAAATTTTTGTTTGAGGCGGAAAAAGAAGCTCATTTTATGTCCTTTCAAACGTAAGTCGTGAATATTGGGATTTTAGCCCTTTGCACGCTGCTTTATACATTCTACTCGGGAAAAATAAACTGTACCTCAAATTTTCTTGTTTTTTTCATTTTCGCGGGGCAGGTATACCGAAACGCAGGTGCCGTTTCCCACTTCGCTCTCCACGCTTATCCTGCCGCCCACGATCTCAACGATACGGCGCACCAGGGGAAGCCCCAGACCGTTGCCCGCAGACTTTCTTGAAGAATCCTCCTGATAGAATTTATCGAAAATCTTGTCAAGGGATTCTTTTTTAATGCCTGTGCCGTTGTCCTTTACCTTGACGCAGATCTCGCGGGAACGCGTAAAGAGCGAGACTCCGATCCGTCCGCCCTCGGGGGTGTATTTGAGGGCGTTTGACAGGAGGTTTATCCAGATCTGGGACATCAGCTCCTCGTCGCCGTTGTAGTCGGTGTCGGCAAGATCGATGTCAAGGTCTATGTTTTTTTCCTCGATCTCATTTTGGAACAGCAACACGGATTTTCTCAGTTGCTCGTCAAGTGAGAAGCTCTCTTTTTTTGCAGTGTACTGCTGATTTTCAAGCTTTGAGAGCAGGAGAATGTTTTTTGACATATTTGAAAGCCGCTCACACTCCGAGACGATTATACCGGCGTAAAGCTTCTTTTCCTCGTCTGTGATGTCGTCGTTTTCAAGCTGCTTCGCAAATCCTCGGATAGAGACCAAGGGGGTCTTGAACTCGTGGGAAAAGTCGTTTATAAATCCCGAGCGAAAAAGCTCGATGCCTTCAAGCTCCGCCATCATGTTGTTGAAATTTTCCGCCAGCTCCGAGATCTCCTCAAAGGCGTATTTAGGGCGCACGCGGACGGAAAAATCACCGTCTGCGGCTTTTTTCGTTGCGCTGATGAGATCGTCAACGGGACGGACGAAAAGCCGTGTTACAAGTGCCGCGAAAAAACCGCCTATGATACTGCACGTGCTGAGGAAGATAACGGTTACCCAAAGCCTCGCCGTGAAGAACTCGGGCATGATCCCAAGCAGGATAAGCAACATTGAGAGCAGTGCCATGATGAACGTGGAGCACAGAACTGTGAAGATAACCAGCAAAGTGGCCTTTCTTCGCATTTTTACTTCCTTTTTTTCTTTGTATCTGCTCATTTTTTGACCGCCTTGTAGCCCAGACCCCTGACCGTGACTATTTCAAAATCGGGGTTGTCCTTGAATTTGTCGCGGAGACGGTTGATGTGGACGTCAACGGTGTGAGGGTCGGTGTCGCTGTCCATGTCCCAGATCTCGTCCATGAGTGCCATTCGCGTAAAAACCTTGCCCGGGTAGGAGAGGAATTTGTAGATGAGCATAAATTCCTTTTGGGGCAGAGCGATCTCGGGGCTGTCTCCGGTTTTGACGGTCATTTTGTCGTAGTCAAGTACGCTTGAGCCTACGCTTATCTTGTGGTCGTTTGCGATCTTTGCCCGACGGAGCAGGGCAGCGATGCGCAGAAGCATCTCCTCCTCGTCCACGGGCTTGACTATGTAGTCGTCGGTGCCTGCGATAAATCCCTTTTTCTTGTCGAGGGAGGTCTCCTTTGCAGTGACCATGAGAATCGGTATCTCACAGCCCACGCTTCTCAGCTCACGGGTAAATTCGTAGCCGTCCATACGGGGCATCATCACGTCAAGGAGGATAAGGTCCACGTGGTTGTGGTCCATGACTTCAAGAGCGTCAACGCCGTCGACGGCGCAGATGGGGTTGTACCCTGCGCGTTTGAGCACGGCTTCCATCAAATACCTTGTATTTCTGTCGTCCTCAACTACGAGAATATCAAACATTTGTGTCCTCCTTTGGCTTGACTTCATTTTTTTGTGAAAATTTATGCTTGAACTTTTTCTTCATTTGGGGTATAATAACGAGACCGGTATATTCAGTATAATAAAAAAAACGTTTTTTTTCAAGAACTTTATGCACTTTTTCATATAAAATTCAAAAAAGGTCTAAAAAATGAAACTAAAAAAATTCTTTGGTATGCTTTTGCTTCTTTTGGCGGCACTTATCTGGGGACTTGCGTTTGTGGCGCAGACCGCCAGTGCCGACTCGATCCCCCCGTTCACCGTAAACTGTCTGCGCTCGCTTATAGCGTCTGCGTTTCTTTTCATTGTCATAATTATCCGTGATATTTTTGCAGGAAAGAGGCTTGAAGCCCCCGAGCGCAAAAAGTCGGCAAAAAAGCACGTTATCGGCGGTGTTTGCTGCGGCACGGCTCTTTTTCTTGCCACAAATCTTCAGCAGGCGGGCATAGGACTTTACCCCGAAGGTGCCGCGGCGGCATCGAGAGCGGGATTTATTACGGCTCTTTACGTCGTTCTTGTTCCCCTGGCAGGACTCCTGCTTTTCAGGCGCCGTCCTCACGCGCTTGTATGGATCGGCGTCGCGGGCGCAGTTGTGGGAATGTACCTGCTGTTCTTCTCGGAGGGCATAGACTCCTTTTACATAGCCGATATGGTGGTGCTTCTTTGCGCATTCGTTTTCTGCGGACATATTCTTGTGATCGACCGCTTCAGAGAGCTTGACGGCGTGAAGATATCCTGCATTCAGTTCTTTTTTGTGGGCGCGGTGTCTCTTGCATGCGCGCTTATATTTGAGGATATTGACCTTGTTGCCATTAAAAATGCAATGCTTCCCGTGCTGTACCTTGGAATAATGTCAAGCGGTGTTGCGTATACCCTGCAGATCGTGGGACAAAAGAAGGTAGAGCCTGCGCTGGCGTCTATGATCCTCAGTCTTGAGAGTGTTTTTGCGGTGCTTGGAGGTTTTCTGCTCCGTGACGAGATACTCAGCACGCCCGAGAGTGTGGGCTGTGGAATTGTGTTCGCTTCTGTAATCCTTGCGCAGTCGGCGGACTTTATCAAAAAGAAGAATCGGGAGTAAAAAATGGAACTTGTTGCAACCTGCCTTTTCGGTCTTGAAAAGATTCTGGGCGAAGAAATAGACAAACTGGGCTACAAACGCCTTGACACCATGGACGGACGCATAACTTTTGAGGGCGATGCCGCCGCAGTTGCCCGCGCAAATATAAATCTGCGTTGCGCAGAGAGAATATTTATCCGCGTGGGTAGCTTTGAGGCGCGCAGCTTCACCGAGCTTTTTGACGGCACCAAGGCTCTTCCCTGGGAGGATTATATCGGTCGCCTTGACGCTTTTCCCGTCAAGGGACACGCCATAAAGAGCGCTCTGTTTTCTATTCCCGACTGCCAGAGCATCGTTAAAAAGGCGATCGTTGATAGGCTTGGCGAGAAATATCACATATCCTATTTTGACGAGACCGAGATAAAATATCAGATAGAATTTTTCATCTTTAAGGACGTTGCCACTCTCATGATCGATACTACGGGAACTGCACTGCATAAGCGTGGTTACCGTCCTGCGGCAGGCGCGGCGCCCCTGCGCGAGACTCTGGGCGCGGCGATCGCCTATACCGCCCGTCCCCGCGAGGACGTTTTGTTCTGGGATCCTTTCTGCGGATCGGGAACTATTGCTATCGAAGCGGCTATGATCCTGGCAAATATCGCGCCGGGCTCGGGCAGAAGCTTTGCCGCCGAAAAATTCCCCTTTACGCCGTCCTCTCCTTGGAGGGACGCGCGGGTCGAGGCGGAGGATAAGGTGGTGCGCGACCCTAAGTTCGAGGTCTACGCCTCTGATATTGACCGCGAGGTCCTTGAATACGCAAAGGCAAACGCCGACCGCGCAGGTGTTCTCTCAAACATGAAGATATTCGAGCAGGACGCACGAAGGATAGAAAAGCTCGACCGACGCGGAACGATCGTGTGCAACCCGCCCTACGGTGAGCGAATGATGACCGAGCGGCAAGTGGAAAGCCTTTACCGCGAGATGGGCAAGACCTTTTCAAAGCTCAGCCCGTGGCAGATCTACGTTCTTACCTCCTGCGAGAGCTTTGAGCGCTTCTACGGTCGCCGTGCGGACAAAAAGCGCAAGCTGTACAACGGCATGATACCTTGCACCCTATATCAGTTCTTCAAGCCCGTTGACAGGCGATAAAAAAAGGCGGTCGTGACCGCCTTTTTTTACGTTCCCGAGCTTTTTCTGCGGAACTCCGTGGGAGTGACTCCGCAGAGCTGTCGGAAGATTCGGGAAAAGTAATACTGCTCCGAAAAGCCCGTCCTTTCGGATATCTCGCCTATGCTCATATCCGAGTTTGCCAGCAGACTGCACGCCGCACCGATGCGCACGCGGTTCGTATAGTCCGAGGAGCGCATCTTCAGTTCATTTCTGAACAAACGGGCAACGTACGAACGGGAAAAACCGAATTGGTGCGAGAGCACCGAGAGGGAAAGATCGCTCTGATAATTGTTGTCGATATACTGCAATATCAGGCTCAGATTTCGGCTGACGCCATTTTGCTTATTTGCGTTCAGCAATACCAAAAGCTCTCTCAGATAGCAATCAAGTAGCTGTTTTTCGGAGCTTGAAGACCACACGTTGAGTGTCATCACCCTGTCTGCAAGCTCGTTCACGCGGCGATCCTGTGACGTATCACTTATTATCGGCACGGATATTATGGGTGAAGCATCAAGGCTGTAGGTGTAGGCATATTCACCGAGAGGAAGCATGCTGTTGACTGTAATTTTGGGTTTGCTGTCCTTTATTATATCAACTTCCGGGGTCTTGAAATGGAAAAACAGATATTCCAGATCCTCTGCTTCGACAGGAACATAATTTACTCGTGCAGGGATGAGGAACGCACAGCCCGCACCGCCCGAAAACAGTTCCTGACCGATACGCAGAGTCAGTTTGCCCTTCAAAATGTAGATAAGCAGGTTTGCCCCCAGGGTTCTTCCCGTGTGCCAAGGGGCTTTTTGCTTTACTTTGCCGTGCATTTCTGCCCGAATGGGACCTCTCATGTCGATATACATAGCCGCCTCCCGTGCGTTTTTTATATTCTATCACAAAAATTCGATAAGTTCAATATAGTACTAAAAAATATATTGCCGTCCATTGATTTTTCTTTGTGCGTTGGTATAATGAAGTTGAATTTTAAAACCTTTTGGCGGAAGGAGACTAAAATGATTGCTGATATTCGTGAATACGGTGCCGTGGGCGACGGCAAGACACTCAATACCGAAAAAATTCAAAAAGCCATTGACGATTGCTCGGCGGCAGGCGGCGGAAGGGTTATCGTTGCTGGCGGAAAGTATATGACGGGCACGGTCTGCTTAAAGCAGAACGTGGAGCTTCACCTGGAAGCTGACGGCGTTCTTTTTGCGTCTCCCGATTGTGCGGACTTCCCTCAGGACAGAGCCGTCCGTCACGTTGAGACGAAAAAACTTCCCCGATGGAGCAATTCCTGCCTCATCTACGCCGAGGAGTGCGGAAATATTTCGGTCACGGGCAACGGTGTCATCGACTGCAACGGCGATGCATTTATCGAGCCGGCAGATGAAAACGCAGGTTGGCTATATCGAAGAAAGGATTCTCTGACCCCCTCCCGCGTTATTTTCGTCACGGGCTGTAAAAATGTAAAATTCGAGGATTTTACTATGATAAATCAGCCTGCGGGCTGGTCGATCTGGATCCACGACTGCGACTATGTAAATGCCGACAAGCTGAAGATCGAGGCTGACGTGAACTATCCCAACAACGACGGAATACACATCAACAGCAGTCGAAACGTCACCGTTTCAAATTGCTGTATCCGTTGCGGTGACGACTGCATCATCGTCCGCGCAAACAACGCTTCTATTGCGGAAAACAAGGTCTGCGAGCGCGTTACAGTCACCAACTGCAACCTTACCAGCTATTCCTCGGGAATCCGCATCGGCTGGATGAACGACGGCGTTATCCGCAACTGCACCTTCTCAAACATTGTCATGACAGACTGCTGGTGCGGTGTAAGCATAAAACTGCCCTACATGAAATATGATCCCGAGAAGTTCCAGACGGCTGATCAGGGACGCGAGGCGACTCTGATCGAGAATCTGATCTTCTCGAACATCGTCTGTGACAGGCATCATTCCTCCTCCGTGCGCTTTGAGCTTTCCGCAAACGAGGGGACTATGTGCGAGGCGATCCGCAACGTGTATTTTAACGGCTTCCACGCACGCGGACTTGCATATCCCTATCTGCATGGCCGCGAAAGCTGTCACCTGCAGAACATCCGCTTCTCGGATTGTTCCTTTGAGGTGACGGGCGAGAAGGAGACAGATCCCAATTTCGTCAGAAGAAAATGGGAACTGAGCCGAGATAACATGGTGACAAGGTACGTGGACGGACTGTCCTTCAACAATACTACTTTCACGGCAAAATAAAGGAAAACGGCGCGATTTTGTAAAAAATCGCGCCGTTTTGTCTTTTTGAACGCAAAATCCCTCCTTTTTATTTAAAAAACCGTTGACAAGCGGAGGTGGGCGTGATATAATCAAATGAAAATAAAGATAGAGGCGCACTTCATAAAGAGTACCGCATAAAAGAAAGGTCCCCAAGGCCGTGCGGAAAAGGTGTGGGTGCCGAAGTGGGAGGGGTGGAAAGCTCCTGCTGGCAAATCGGAGAATATCCGCTTTGCTGTCGCAGAAATGCGGAGGGCTATCATCGAAAAATCATAGGATGATTTTGGGGAGATAGCTGTTTTTAGCTATCTTTTTTGCTTTAACAAACAGGAGAGAAAAACATGAAGAAAACAGTATTTACAGGCGCGGCGACCGCACTTATCACACCTCTCACGAAGGACGGCATCGACTACGAGCAGTTCGGCAGACTTATTGATTGGCAGATCGAGTCGGGCATTGACGCGCTGGTTTCGGTAGGAACCACGGGCGAAGGCTCCACGCTTACACACGAGGAGCACGTTGAGGCTATAAAATTCAGCGTTGAGCGCACTGCGGGCAGAGTTCCCGTAATCGCGGGCACAGGATCAAACGACACAGCATATGCCATCGAGCTTACACAGGAAGCCTGCCGTGTCGGCGCCGACGCTATGCTCCTTGTAGCTCCTTATTATAACAAGGCAACACAAAAGGGTCTCATCGCTTCATTTGAGGCTGTTGCCGATGCTTCTGCAAAGCCCTGTATCCTTTACAATGTTCCGGGCAGAACGGGCTGTAACATTCTCCCCGCAACCGTGGCGGCTCTTGCCGACCACCCCAATATCGTGGCGATCAAGGAAGCCTGCGGAGATATTTCTCAGATCGCGGAGCTGGCGGCACTCGTGGGTGATAAGATCGACATTTATTCGGGTAACGACGATCAGATCGTGCCTATCATGGCTCTTGGCGGAAAGGGAGTAATCTCGGTCCTTTCAAACCTTATGCCCGCAGAGACAAGTGCCATCTGTCATAAGTTCCTGCAGGGCGACGTTGCAGGCTCCAGAGCGCTTCAGCTCAAGCTCCTGCCCCTTGTGAACGCGCTCTTCTCCGAGGTCAACCCCATTCCCGTAAAGGCGGCAATGGCGGCTATGGGCTTTGGGGAGAATTATCTCCGTCTGCCTCTCACTCCTATGGACGAGGCGAAGGAAAAGGTTCTTCTCGATCTCATGCGTGAGCAGAATCTCATCAAGTAAGAGGTTTTTGAAATGAAGATACTCGTAAACGGAATTTGCGGATTTATGGGCAGGGAAGTGGCAAAGCTCTGCGTGGCAGGCTACCGCGGTTCGTCGCTGATGGGGGGTATTGACCCTGCGGGAATCGAGACCGAGGGTGCCGCTGTATATACCGATTTCGCCTCTGTCCCCGCCGATGCCGATATTGACTGCATAGTTGATTTTTCCGTGCATTTTTGCACCCCTGCACTCCTCGATTTTGCCGTCGAGCGCGAACTTCCCGTAGTCCTTGCCACCACGGGGCATACGCAAGAAGAGCTGGACGTCATTAAGACCGCGTCGGCGAAAATTCCCGTGTTTTTTTCGGCAAATATGTCTCTTGGCGTTGCGCTTTTGGTGGAGCTTGCAAAGAAGACCGCTCTTTCTATGCCCGACGCGGACATTGAAATAGTTGAAACTCACCACAACCGCAAGCTTGACGCTCCCAGCGGCACCGCGCTGATGATAGCCGACGCTATCCGCACGGTACGCACCGATGCTCAGCTGAAAAAGGGCAGAAGCGGACAGGCAAAGCGCGAGACGGGCGAGATAGGAATCCATGCAGTCAGAATGGGTAACATAGTGGGAACCCACGAGGTGCTTGTTGGAACTCAGAATCAGACCATTACGCTCAAGCACGAGGCGCACAGCCGTGCTCTGTTTGCAGAGGGCGCAGTTGCCGCCGCCGCGTTTATCTGCGGCAAAAAGGCGGGGCTTTATGATATGAACAGCCTCGTTGCAGGGCAGGAGAGCGAAGCTCTCGCACCTGCGCTTTAATCCAATTTGAAAGAGAGAACTCAAATGAAGATTGCCATTTACGGCTACGGAAATCTGGGGCGCGGCGTTGAGCTTGCCGCCCGTCAGAATAAGGATATGGAGATGGTGGGTGTCTTTACCCGCCGTGCTCCCGATACGGTGAAGACCCTGACAGGTGTGCCTGTTTACAACGTGTCCGAGCTTGAGGGCTTCAAGGGCAAGATCGACGTTCTTGTCATCTGTGGCGGAAGTGCCACCGACCTGCCCGAATTTACACCTGCTTTGGCTCGTGATTTTAACGTAGTCGACAGCTTTGACACTCACGCGAAAATTCCCGTTCACTTTGAAAATGTAGATTGCGCCGCTGCCGAGACGGGCCATACGGCTCTTATTGCCGGCGGCTGGGACCCGGGTCTGTTTTCCGTGGCGAGACTCTACGCGTCCGCGGCGCTTCCCGAAGGTGCAGATTATACCTTCTGGGGTCGCGGCATCAGCCAGGGACATTCCGATGCTATCCGACGCATCGAGGGTGTTGCCGATGCAAGACAGTATACCGTTCCGATCGAACAGGCTATGGATGCTGTCCGTCGTGGGGAGATGCCCGAGCTGACTACTCGCCAAAAGCACCTGCGTGAATGCTACGTTGTAGCGCAGGAGGGTGCGGATAAGGCGAAGATAGAACAGGCTATCAAGACCATGCCCAACTATTTTGAGGACTACGATACCACCGTTACGTTTATTTCCCAAGAGGAGCTGAACGAAAAGCACGGCGGTATGCCCCACGGAGGCTCTGTTCTCCGCTCGGGCAAAACGGGACTTGAGGGTGAGCACGGTCATACGGTCGAGTTCAGTCTGGCACTTGATTCAAACCCCGAATTTACGGGAAGCGTTCTGGTGGCTTGCGCCCGGGCGGTGGACCGCATGGCAAAGAGAGGAATTTTCGGCTGCAAGACTGTCTTTGACATAGCTCCTGCCGATCTTTCTATCCTCACCCCCGAAGAGCTTCGCGCTCATATGCTGTAATTTAGGAGACTTATATCGTGACTTTAACAGAAAATAAAAGAGAGATCATCTGTGAAAATTTGTCCAGGAGCGAGACGGGCGAGCTTTGCTTTGCGGGACGCCCTTTGACCCCCCTGGCAGAAAAGTACGGCACTCCCTGCTACTTTTACGACGAGCAGAGAATAAGAGAACGTTGCCGTACCTATCTGGGAGCAGTTCGCAAGGCTTTTGGCGATCGCGGACGTGTGCTCTATGCCTCAAAGGCGGCATCTTTCAAGCGTCTTTACGAAATAATGCGCGAGGAGGGGATGGGTACCGACGTAGTTTCCTGCGGCGAGATCTACACGGCAAAGCGCGCAGGATTTCCCCTCGAAAAGGCTTATTTCCACTCAAACAACAAGACCGATGCGGATATTGAATACGCTATTGAAAACGGTGTCGGATATTTCGTTGTCGACAATGTGGAGGAGCTTTATGCCATTGACAAGATCGCACGCAGTCATTCACTCGTTCAGCGCGTGCTTCTTCGCCTGACCCCCGGAATTGACCCACATACATACGCGGCGGTCGCTACGGGTAAGGTCGATTCAAAATTTGGCTCGGCTATTGAGACGGGACAGGCTGACCAAATAACGAAGATCGCCCTTTCCCTTGAAAATATTCGGTTTCGCGGCTTCCATTGCCACGTAGGCTCCCAGGTCTTTGACTCGGACGTTTATATACGCGCTTCTCAGGTCATGCTTGACTTTGTGGCGCATATTGCAGAGACGCAAGGCTACCTTGCAGACGAGCTTGATATCGGCGGCGGTTACGGCGTGCGCTACACGGCAGATCAGCCCGAGATAGATATTGCGGCGAATATCGCGCAGGTTGGCGAATTTATGCACGCCCATGCGAAAAAGCTTGGAATAACGCTTCCCGAGATCGCGTTTGAGCCTGGCAGAAGCATAGTTGCCGACGCCGGACTGACCGTTTACTCCGTTGGCACCGTCAAGAATATTCCCGGTTATAAGCGCTATGTTTCGGTTGACGGCGGTATGACCGACAACCCCCGTTATGCGCTTTACGGATCGCCTTATACCATCATTCCCGTTGCCGGAGAGGTGCCCAACGGCTCACCTCTGTGCACCGTTGCGGGCAGATGCTGTGAGAGCGGCGACCTGCTCCAGGAGAACGTACCTCTGCCCGAGACCATGGGACGCGGTGACCTGCTCGCCTGCCTTACTACGGGCGCGTACCATTATTCCATGGCATCAAATTACAACAGGGTGCCCAGGCTTCCCGTTGTAATGCTGGACGGCGACCGCGACTATCTTGCAGTCCGCCGTGAGACCCCCGAGGATGTGGCGGCTTTGGACGTATAAAGGAGATGCGATTGGGGCTTTTTGAAAAAAGCCCCAAACCCCCAGCCCCCTTTGAAAAGGTGGCTGGACCCACCAAACTAATCTGACAAAAAAACGGTGACTAAACATCACCGTTTTTTGTTAAACAAATTTTTGTAGGGGTCGACGTCCTCGGCGACCCGAGAACAAAGAAATCAAATAGATCTCACGGGGTGTTGTATATGAACGAATAAACCAAACACGGTAGGGGTCTGCGCCTCGACGACCCGACAGCAAAAAACAAAATCATTTCCTCAAACTTCACCGTTTTCATTTTCTTTTGCAAAGAAAATGAGATTTACAAAAAAACGGCTTGT
Organism: Eubacteriales bacterium; assembly: GCA_045596925.1. Classification (GTDB taxonomy): domain Bacteria; phylum Bacillota; class Clostridia; order Oscillospirales; family CAG-272; genus SIG710. The sequence goes on along the minus strand of JAZODH010000062.1, from coordinate 21,021 downwards.
CTATAAAAAACGCTTGGTTTTGACCAAGCGTTTTTGTTATTTTATCCAAAGCTCTCGTTTGCCCGCTGAAACAGCCGCGGCGCCGCTTTCAAGTGCGGCGGCGACTTCGTCTGCACTCTCGATAAGACCGCCTGCGATAATCGGCGTTTGTGTAGTAGACTTCAGCTTTGCAATGACCTTTGTGACCGTGCCCGGCATGATCTCGATCATGTGGGGCCTTGAGCTTTTCAGCGCGTCTGCGGTGGATTCGATAAATCGGGAATCCACGATGAAGAAACGCTGTACCGTGGTCAGCCCAAGCTCACGGGCAATTTTTATCATAGAGCTTTTCGTGCTGATAATACCGTCAATTCCGAGAAATTTCAGATATTTCATGCCGCTTTCGTCCCGTCCCAAGCCCTTTGACAGGTCAATGTGGATAAAAAGCTTTTTGCCCGCATTGTGTGCCGCCTTCAGTCTCGGGGCAACGGTCATAATGTCTGGAGCAAGGTCGAAAATAGTGTCAACGTCCGATTCTATGGCCGCTGAAAAATCACTTTCCGTCCGTGTTGCCGCGATGACTTCACCGAAAGGGAACTTTTCTTCTGTTTTCATATCAGCCTCTGTTCTGAGTGGCAATAATGTCCGTCCCGCAAACGTCGGAGATTATCACGTCACCGATCTTTACGGGCAGGGAAGCCACAACCGAATTTATCTTTTCCATACACTCAAACATTTTCTCTTTTTCGATGGTCTCGCGGGTCTTTACCGCAACCACACCGCCGTCCTCACACTTGACGGTTGTCGTCACCGTGCGGCGAGGGCAGACGACCTCGTCCTCTGCGTATTTTTTGCCTCGAACGCAAACGTTTCCTTCAACCGAAAGAATGTTTTTGCCTTCATGCTTTACTGTTAGGTTGCAACCGCGGGGACAAACGATGCAGGTCAGCTCTCTTGTTTGAATTTTCTCTGCCATTCTATCAGTCCTCCAATCCGAAAATCAGCTCATCCACGCCCTCAAGCTTGTCTGATGTCAGCTTTACGCACTCCATCTCGCCGGGGGCAAGCTTCAGGTGCTTCTTTTGATATATGATTCTGTCTCCGCTTTTTACTGTGACCTTTTTGTCGCGGAAAACGTCGGAAACTCTGAAATAAACGTTCACGTCGCCGTCTGAGGTGATCCTTTCGGGCACTGTGTAGCGGATCTTTCCGTCTGTTTTTATCGTTGTGTTTTTTGTGGGTACAAGCTCGCCGCGAATATAAGCCGATGCGCCGCGGCCTGCGATCTCTGCTTCCTCCGAAACGTAGTCGACCAGGTCGTGAACGTGCAGAACGTTTCCGCAGGAGAAGATGCCTTCAACCTCCGTTTGGCGGTTTTGATCTACCACCGCGCCGCCCGTTACGCAGTCAAGGGTGACGCCTGCGGACTTGGTCAGCTCATTCTCGGGAATAAGACCGACCGAGAGGAGCAGGGTATCACACGCGATAAATTCCTCGGTGCCCGCAACAGGTCGGCGTCGCTCATCAACTTTTGCAATGGTTACTCCCTCAAGGCGCTCTTTTCCGTGAATGTTCACCACTGTGTGGGACAGCTTCAAGGGAATGCCGAAATCATTGAGACATTGCTCGATGTTTCTGGCGAGACCGCCCGAATAGGGCATCAGCTCGCAGACCGCGTGGACCTTTGCGCCCTCCAGTGTCATGCGCCGAGCCATAATAAGTCCGATGTCGCCCGAACCGAGGATGACCACGTTCTTGCCGGGCATAAAGCCTTTCATGTTGACTAATTTCTGTGCCATTCCTGCGCTGTAAATGCCCGACGGACGGTGTCCTGCTATGTTCAAAGCCCCCTTGGGTCTTTCACGACAGCCCATGGCAAGGATGATCGCCTTTGCCTGAATCTGAAATATACCTTCTGCGCTGTTTGTGGCAGTTATTACCTTGTCCTCGGTGACGTCAAGGACCATGGTGCTCAGCTTCACGGGAATGTTCAATTCTTTTACCTTCTTTTCGTAGCGCCATGCGTACTCGGGACCGGTAAGCTCCTCTCCGAAGCGATGGAGACCGAAACCATTGTGTATACATTGCTGAAGGATCCCGCCCAAGGAATCGTCGCGCTCGATTATGAGAAGGTCGCGGATACCGTCCTCATATGCCGCGATGGCCGCGCTCATGCCCGCAGGGCCGCCGCCGATAATTACAAGCTCTTTTGTCTGCATATCCGTTTCCTCCTTACTTTGTCTTTCCGATGACCATTGTGGAATTTCCGCCCGCTTTGGTCACTTTTTTAAACTCGATTCCGCGCTCTTTTGCGATAAGCGCCATGACGTAAGGTCCGCAGAATCCGCCTTGACAGCGTCCCATGCCCGCACGGGTGCGGCGCTTGACGCCGTCAATGTCGTGTGCCGGGGGATTTGACCGTATCGCATCAAGAATTTCTCCCTCGGAAACAGTCTCGCAACGGCAGATAATGCGTCCGTATGCGGGATCGCGGGCTATCATTTTGTTCTTTTCTTCGATGCTTACCTCTCTGAAATGGTGCTTTGGCTGGCGAATGGGGTCAAAATCACTCTTTGCGGTCAGCTCAAGCCCCTCGGCCGCCAAAAGATCACGGACGTAAAGGGCAATAGCGGGAGCAGAGGAAAGACCGGGGGATTCGATACCCGCCACGTTTATAAATCTCTCTTTTGCGTTGATTATGAAATCGCCCGTGCTTCCTACGGCGCGCAGCCCGCAGAAGGAGGTGATCGACTTGCCGTAGGGCACGCCGCCCTCAATATTTTCGCAGGCCTCGCCCATCAGTTTTGCGAGTCCCTGCGCGGTTGTGGATTTGTCCTCTTTATCCTCCATGTCAACAGACGTAGGACCCGTGAGCAGGTTCCCGTCGACGGTAGGTGTTATCAGAATACCTTTTCCCATTTTGCTCGGTGTTCGGAAGATAGTGTGGGTGACGGTGCCGCCGCATTCGCGGTCAAGGAGAACGTATTCTCCGCGTCTGGGGTGAATGTCAAAGGAGTTATCGCCTGTCATTTTTGCAATTTTGTCCGAATATATTCCTGCGGCGTTGATGACGTAATCGGCCTCAAATCTCTGACCGTCATCCGATGTGATGACAAAGCCATTTTCGATACGATCAATAGAGGACACCTCAAAATCAAGAATCAACTTTGCACCGTTGTCCATGGCGTTGCCCATGGCGGCTATGCAAAGCTCGTAAGGGCAGACGATAGCACCTGTGGGTGCGTGGAGGGCGCAGGTGGCGTTTCGCGAAATATTCGGCTCAAGCGCTCTCAGCTCGTCCGCATCAATTACGCGCAGACCTTCAACACCGTTGATTTTTCCGCGATGGCAGAGCTTTTCAAGCTCGGCTCTGTCTTCGTCACAAAAGCCGATGACCAGAGAGCCGTTGCGCTGATATTTTACGCCAAGGTCAGCACAGACATTCTCCATCAAGACCGAGCCTTGAACGTTCATTTTCGCCTTCATACTGCCTTCTTTTGCGTCAAATCCCGCATGGACGATGGCGGAATTTGCGCGAGTGGCACCCATTGCCACGTCGGATTCCTTCTCAAGAACGGTGACGTCAAGCTCGTATCTCGATAACTCTCTTGCTATCATCGCGCCGATAACGCCGCCGCCGATTATTGCGATTTTCTTCATTTCTAAATAATTCCTTTCGTTCTGGCAAACAAAAAAAGACGCCAAAACACACGGCACCTAAAAACGCTGCCATGTATTCCGATACGTCTCCAAATCTCTGTATCTGCATCTATTATAGAGCGTTTCTTTCCGTTTGTCAATAGCTTTGCCAAAAACCGTCGAGAAATTATGCTTTTTTCGGTTTTTCTTGACTTTTTTTCGGGAATGATATATAATGTAAGCAATAGTAAAGGGGGGTTAAAAATGCCCGGGACCAGTCAGAAAAATATCAGAAGAGAAAATATTGAGGCGGTGTTTCGCGAAATTTCCTCAAAGGACTCCGTAAGCCGAAGTGAGATCGCCCATCGGACGGGGCTGAGCCTTATGACCGTCGGAAAGGTGGCTGATCTGCTGACCGAATGCGGCGCGGCGGTGCAAACAAAGCCTGCCACGGGAAAGTCGGGACGCCGCGCGGGCCTTCTTTCTATATCAAAAACCATAATAAGTCTTGTGTGCGACATATCCTCCGACCCCATGACGTCGTACATTGTTGACCTGAAAGGTGATTCGGTAGCGCGCGTGGTATGCGATTACAACTATCGCAAATCCCCGCAAGACAACCTGCTTGAGTTTTTTTCTCAGGTGTCCGTCCTGCTTCTCAATAATCTGCGCGACAAAACCCTTATCGGATCGGCCATTATTTATTCGGGCGAATATAACAGGGTGAGCGGTGAGCTTCTTTTGCCCTTTACGCGGTTGGGCCTTACGGTCGACCCCGTTGCCTGCATGAAAAATACCATGGGTATCACCCCCGATATTGTGGAAAACGCGGTCTCATGCGCCGTGCGCAGCCGCCGCGTGGCGGCGTACGACGGAATTTATCTGGCTTTTGACGTGGGCTTCAAGGTTACCGGGTGCATCGTGCATAACGGCGAGATAATTTCAAGCGAGAGTAATCTTGATTTCTCGTCGGTGAAGGTGGGGGATGAGACTCTTGACGAGGCTTTGCGCCATGCAAAGGACGAGTCGGCGCTTGCCGACGTGCTCTGCCGTGCTTTGGGAGACTTCTGTCGGATATTGAAGCCTGCGGGGGTCTACGTCTGGTCGAAATTCATCCCCGTTGGCGATAAATTCCAGCAGATTCTCACCCGCGAGTTCATGTGCGACGTAAAAGCGGCAGTGGACGGTGCTATGGCAAGGGTCGGCGGCGGTGCGGACGACATCTGCAAAAAATGGATAGAAAAGAATATTTTCGGCGCTGACACTTCCGATAATTTCAATTTATGACAGGACGATTTTCCGATGATAATAACGGTAGATAAAAATACTGTTTTCGGAGAGTCGGGAAAATGAAAAAAACAAGAATTATTGTAGCCTGCTTTCTGACGGCTTTGACCGTTGTGGGAGCAGGCTTTGCTTATTCTCTGAGGCTGAGCGAGGACAGATCGGAAAAGCGCGCGCAGACATACCGCACCCTCACGGGAGAGGATGCTGCGTCGGCTGTGGAGTCCCTTGTACAGATCTTTGAGGAAGGACAGCGATGGGGGTATTCAAGCCGTGAGCTGGCGAGAATAATTTCCGCTTCCTCACGAGCCGCGTCGGCTGTTAGTTATCTGGAACGCGGTCAGATGCGCCATGGCGGGCTTTATTCCTTTTTTGGCGCTTGTGAGAAGGCTGCGTTCGATTGCTTGGCAGGGCAGGGGGATTATCGGGTACTTGACGGGCTTGCGGTATTTGCCCGAAGAATCAAGGACGCCGGGGCGGATTTCTCGGACGCGCAGTCGGTTGAGAGCGCGCTGGAGGAGATCTTCGCCAGCCCCGAATTTGAGACCCTTATGCACGGACTTGGGATGTCGGATTTTGCTTCGGATTCGGATTTTCACTCGGTCATCGGTCAGGAGATAGGCGAGAGGGAAGCAAAAAAGATCGCGGAAAAATATTTGGGCAAGAACTATGCATTTAAGGTGAGTGAGTCGCCTTTGGCGTACACCGTGTACGCTTCCAACATCTCGGCTACGGTATCAAGGCGCGGGGGATACCTCATGCAGCTCATGTTCGATCTGCCCGAGCAGGAGGCGGACCTTTCCCGGGAGGCGGCATCTGCCGTCATGGTGAAATTTTTGTCCGACACCGTTGCCGAGCATGATACACTTGTGTCCCAGGAGATCTTCCTGGACGGAATCTATCGCGGCGATTTTTGTCCCATGCGGAGCGGAATTCTCTGTCTTGACGAGAGGATCTCGGTTGGTGTTTCCGCATCAAGCGGTCGGGTCTGTCTTTTTGACGCAGGGGAATATTACCGAAGCCGCGGCGGTGAGCCGAGGCTTCCAAGCGATGCCATGACGGCGGGAGAAGTGTCCGAGATGTGGGGAGGTGAGCCTGCCGAGCCCTGTAAGGTGAGACTTTCTGCCGGGGTCGAGACGGTGTGTTTTCGCGTGGGCGATCTTTTCGTTGACTGTGTCACGGGAAAGCGCATAGACGGGGTAAAAAGCAAATAAAAAACGGTCTGCTTTTTGCAGACCGTTTTTTATCAGTTGTTCGAATCCTCGAACTTTTCGTAGATGTTGTTGCTTTTTGAGCCGCTGTAGTAATATTGCTTGTAATAATTGTAATGGCTTCTGTAATTTACGTCCACCTTGTTGAGGATCGCGCCGATGATACGGCAATTCTTGCTTCTTTCCAGCTTTGCCTTGGCTTCTCTTGCGGCTCTGTGGCTCAGATTGCCCGAAGCCGTTACCATAATTACTCCGTCACTTGCCGCCGCGATAATAGTGGCGTCAACTACCGAGCCTACGGGAGGTGTATCGATGATGATATAATCGTAAACATCTCTGAGAGTGGCAACAAGATTTCTGAACTTTGCGGAATCCAGAAGCTCAACGGGGTTGGGAGGGAAGGGACCGGAGCAGATGACGTCAAGGCAAGGATACTGGGTGGGATAGATCACATCCTCTATTGAAATTGCACTTGACAGATAGTGAGAGAGTCCCTTGATGCTGCCCGAAGAGACAAGTCTGTCGGCAAAATTCGACTTTCTCATATCCGCGTCGATATAAAGCACCTTTTTCTCAACCTGGGAAATGCTCTTTGCAAGCTCTAAGGACACGGTACTCTTACCCTCGTCGGGATCGGAGCTGGTGATGGTTACCACTTTGATGCTCTCTCCTGCGAAGAAAAGGTTGGTTCTCAGGGTCTTGAAGGCCTCGTTTATGTCGTAATAGGCAGGGACCTTGGAAATAATCTTAACGATATTATTCATTTGTTACCTCCCCGTCCTTGCTCTCGTCCGACGCTTCGATCACTGCTTCCTCTGTCTTGACTTCCGCCTCCTCGACGTCGGCAGCAGGCTCTGCATTCTTCGTCTTATCTTTCTTTTTTGACTTCTTCTCTTTGACCTTTTTTTCTTTGGTCTTATTTTCGGCAGGCTTTTCCCCTGCGATGACAGCAGGCTTTTCGTCTTTTGCCTTGGACTTCTTTTCTTTTTTCTTTTTAGGCGCGTCATCATCTTCGGCCGCCTTCATCTTCTTTGCATATCCGGGGACCGTCTTGATATCGGGGATAGAGCCGAGCACGGTGATGCCCAGATATTTTTCCACGTCCTCCGTGGTGGTTATCTTGTTGTTAAAAAGGGAGAACACGGCGATCAGGCCGCATACGAGTATCATTCCGCCTACCGCACCGAGGACGATGTTCTTTGACATATTGGGGGAGGAGGGAGCCGTGGATACCGAGCCGAGCTGCTCGATGGCAACGTCCTCAACGCCCAGGATCTCTTTTGCTCTGATTCTTGAAACGTAAGCGATGGCATCGGCCAGTCTTTTTGCTCTTACGGGATCGGGATCACTTACGGTAATGTCAACGAAACGGGTAGTATTGTTATCAAGAGAAACCTTGCCGCGCAGGGACTTGTAGTTCGCGCCGCTTTCGCCAAGACTTTCAAGGGCCTGTCTGTACACCTCGTCACTTCTTACGATGACCTGGAAGTCCTCCTTGAGGGTGGTAGCACTCTGCAGGTCACTGGTGGACGACTGGGTGGTCTGGCGGTTCTGAATATAGACCCTGGCAGTGGAGCTGTAGGTGGGGGTGACCATTTCGCTTGTATAATAGTAAGCACCGAGGGCGGCAATAAGACCCACCAAAATCACCAGCCAAAGCTTTGTGACTATGCTGTGAAGTATCTTGGCTATATCGATCTCCACTTCCTGTGTATTTTCGATATTTGAGTAGTTTTCCGATTTCACGATGTTTCTCCTGTCTTGATTTTAAAATGTTCAGAAGGGGGATTTCAAAATTTTCTTGTTTGCCAGAATAAGGCGGGGATTGATCTTCATAAGCGCGTCGGCATATTGCCGACCGTAATTGTCCGACAGATGCCTGTAGCATTCCCGCATGTCGGGGGATCTTCTTTCCGTGTTGTGGCAGTCGGATGCAACGATGTCCACCAGCCTTTCGCGCAAAAGAGGCTTGCATTTATACATGCCCAGCATATTCTTCTCCGCAATATGGCGGCTGTTTACCTGGATCACGGCACCCATTTTTTTGAGATTTTTTATAATATCTTTATTGGGATATACCGCACGGTAACGTTCAACGTGTGCAAGGATCGGCGTGTATCCCGCCATAGTTATAAACCTTATGCCGTTCTTTAAAGTGAAAAGATCTGCGCCGGGGGAAAACTCCACCAGGACGTATCTGCTGTTATTTAGAGGAAAATAGATCCCTTTTTGAAGCTTGTGAGGAATGTCGCAGCTGTAATACAGCTCATTGCCCAGATAGAAGCGCATATTCGGGAATTTGCCTTGAAGATGAAGCACGGCCTGCGCAAAGGTCGCCTTAAGATGATCGGGGTCAAGATCTCTGCCGTACACACCCGAATGAGGCGTGAAGCAGACGACGTCGGTTCCCGCTTTCTGTGCAAGGGTCGCCATGCTTTCCATATCCCGCAGGGTCTGTGCCCCGTCGTCGACACAGGGCAACATATGGCAGTGTATGTCCGCAAATCCCAGCGTGTCAATATTTGTCGGATTTCTGTCCAATCTAAATCAATATCCTCTCCGAATTTTATATCAGTAAAGGCAGCGCCACGTTCGCGACGGGCGTCCGAATTGACAGACTACCCCCATGATATAATTTCATTTCATTATATCACAACTTTTTTCACATTTCAAGGCTTTATCCCAAAAAAACAAAAATATTTTAATTTTCGACTGTCCTTGACAAAAATGGTATTTTGTGATACCATTAAGATGTATATCTAAAAAAGGAGCAGATATGAGGTTCAAACTGAGAGACGGAATAAAGTATGCCATGTTCGATATGGACGGCACACTCCTGGATACAATGATGCACTGGCGCACGGTGGGGCTTGAATATATGGACGAACGGAATATTGTGCGCGCGACTCCTGAGCTTTTTCGTCAGTTTGCTCCTGCCAAGTACCCCGGGCAGTACAGAATGTCCTATCAGAATTCCGAAATAGATTTCAAGGTCATCTTCGAAAAAATGGAGAAGAAGTACGCAACACTTTCGCCCTTGACCCCCGGTATCGACGAGACCCTGCGCGATCTGCGAGAGAGGGGTATCAGAATGAGCGTGGTCTCCGCCACCCCCAAAAGCGCGGTGGAGATAGCCCTGAGAAAAGCGGGCGTGCGCGAGTTTTTTGACATAGTTCTGAGCACCGTTACCGACGAGAACGCGGCGGGAAGGGTGGATTTCGATGCTATCAAGGACAAGCCCTCCTTCTATGCCGACCACGTAAAGCTCTTTTCAACCGATGCCGCGCCGTCACAGCTTGCGGTCTTTGAGGATAACTGTAACAACCTGCGTGCCGCAAAGGAAGCAGGGTGCTACACGGTGGGCTTCTGCGATTACTACCAGTCGGGGCTGGGTTGGGATATTCCCGCTTGGTCGGACGAGTGCGTTCCGCCCGATTACGAGCGACAGAAGAAAATGCTTGAGGAGTATATTTCAAGCTATAAATTCATGAAATGATTCGCCTTTTACGGCGGTCTAAAATAAAAAAACGAGAGGAGTTTCAAATGAAGACTTTTTTCAAGAAAACGTTGTCCGTTTTCCTTTGCCTTACGTTCCTTGTGGGATGTATCATCCCCGTGGCGGCGGAAACGAAGAAATTTGACGACGTTAAGGAAAGCAACTGGTTTTACAGCTACGTCACCTACATGGCAGGCAAAGAGGTCATCGTAGGAGATGCGGGCACAAAGCTTTTCAGACCCAACGATAACGTAAAGCGCAACGAGTTCATCAAAATGATCAACTGCGTTTTCGGCCTGACGGAAGAGGCAGACGTGTCCTTTACCGACGTTCCTGCAACCTCCTGGTACGCTCCCTATTACAGAGCGGCGTATAAGCAGGGCTATCTTACCAAGGCTTTCGGCAGCCTTGCATACCAGCAGCCCACAAAGGAGCTGACCCGTGAAGAGGCAGTTGCACTTCTCATGGCATATATGGATCCCGATATTGATATTTCAAATCAGGCACTTTCCTTTACCGATGCAAGCTCTATCAACGCAAAATATAAGGATTTCGTGCTTCAGTCGGTATATCAAGGCATCGTTATAGGTTATGATGACAACACATTCAAGCCCACAAAGACGCTTACCCGTGCAGAGGCTGCAAAGATCCTTTGCGTAGCAGCGGGCACTATCGTTTCCGGCGGCATCGTTGCATCTCCCGAAACAGAGGTGAGCGGTAACGTCGTGGTCAACGGTAACGACACCACCCTGGGCTTTAACATCGACGGCGACCTTATCATCACAGAGGCTGTGGGCGGCAAGGTTTCTATCAAGAACTCGATCATAAACGGAACTGTTTACATCCGCGCAAAGGGTGTTTCCAGCATCGAATTTACAAACAGTAAGGCTGCTGCCGTAGTTGTTGAGGGCAACGCATCCGTTATGCTCTCCGGCGGTACTACCGTTACCGATTTCACGGTTGAAGGAACAAGCCTTGTAGGGTTTAACGGCGGTCTTGTAAAGAACTTTACCGTTGCGGCTACCGCAAAGGATTGCAAGCTCTTATCCGAGGGTAACGCCAACGCGGTTGAAAACTACGCTATCTACGCCTCCGGCTTTAACAGCGCGGTTCTCCACAGTGGCAGTATCAAGTTTGGTACAGGCATCAAGGCTACCATCGCAGGCAAGGAATACAGCGGATCCGGCTTCATGGCAGATTCCCTGCGTACCAGCTGGAGCGGCGACGAGGAGTACATACACTACACTGTTGTAAACGACGGCTACGTTGATTATTTCTACTCCAAGAGCGCGTCCGTTACAACGACTACCTTCGCGAACCTTTACAACGCTACCTCGAGCGCGCTGAAGGCAACGAAGACGGTAAGCGTCGGACAGTCGGTAAACGAGAAGACCGCGCAGGCTTCACTTGACTACAAGTACCTTGTAATCGCGTTCCGTACAAAGGACGGCAAATACGACGGCGTTAAGGCCATTGACCGTGAGCTTGAGCTTTACGGCATCAATGGCAACGTGACAGCGACATATTCCTCCGGAGGATTTAAGGTAAGCTTCACCGTTGGCATCAACGATACGGCTCACAAGGGCTGGAAGGCTTATTACACCTTCACCGATAACAAGGATCTGAGCGCTGCCGATATCAAGAACATTTCTCTCTATAAGACACTTACAAGCGGAACCGTCTTCAAGGAGTCGGCTGCCGAGGGTAAGAAGTATATCGCAGTATTCATCTACGAAAACGGTATAGTTCACGAGCCTAAGACCGCAGAGCTTCCCGTTTTCTATAACGGTTTCACTGCTGTTCCCACCATTACCATTAACGGCGGCGATAAGGAAGATACTCTTTCCTACGCGCTCCCCGGCTCCGGCAAGATCAAGTATTTCTATGCTACGACTCTCAAGGAGAACTACACAAAGAACGAGACGACCTTCAATAATGAGTATTATGCCATCGAAAACGCTCTCAAGGGCGAGATCACGGTATACAGCTCCGGCGCAAGAACTGCCAACCTGAAGAAGGCAAGCGCAGTTGAGGGCTACAACTTCGTAATTCTCTGCGTTGACGGATACGATCCTATTTACGTAACGAGAATGTACTCCGGCACAGGCTTTGCCGACAAGGGTGCGCCCATTGCTTACGAGATCGGTGCAAACAGAGCTATCGCATTCACGCCCGCAGTTAATTGCACGCTCAAGTATATGTACGTCAGCGCGATCCAGTCTCTCACGTCCCGCGGCTTCAACGAGCTTTACGCAAAGAACGACGTCGTTAAGGGCGAGATCACGGGTTGCCTCAAGGACAAGGCGAGATTCGCAGAGCTGAAGACCGACGCAAAGGCTACGAAGTACCTGGCAGTAATGCTCACAAGCGACGGCGTTGACTATCAGCCTATCTGCATCACTCTCGTTGATCCCGGTACGGGCGTCAAGTCCGCAACTTTCTCTGCGGATATGATTGCAGAAACACTTAAATTGACTGCTACTCATAATTTCGGAGATAACGTAACGGTTTCCTATGAGGCGTTCTACGTAAACTCTAAAAATTTGAATCAAGCAGCCCTTGTTAGCCAGATGAAGATTGCGACAAATAATGTTCTTGCGAACACCTATTTCAGTCTTGCTGAATCTGGTGAGGGATTTGGCATTGATGCAAATGGTAATATTATTGGTGGTAGACTTCCCGAAGAAGATGAGGACCGTAGCGAAAAGGAAATCGCTATCCGTCTTGTTATCAATGGCACGTACTACCTTACTCCTTTCGTTCTGACTATTTCCAAGTTCGACTACGGCTTTGACAGCAATACGGTCAGCATCAAGGAAACGAACGGCAGAGAGAATATTACTCTCACTCTTGAGGAAGCGGGAACGATCAGATATTACTACACCAACACCGCACCCGCCAACTCTGCTGCATTTGAGACAGCTTACTCAAATGCGATCTATTACGGCTCCAAGAGCGTTGAGGACGCAGGTCAGATAACCGTGGGTGACAACCACATCTACGCTCTTGCAGGTTATAAGTACATCGCGTTCATGTTCACCGACAAGGACGGCGAGAAGCGCACTCCTCAGATCTTCATCAGAACAGGCTCCAACACCACGGCTGTCAAGAGTGCCGAGGGAAGAGTCCTTGAAAACAGCGGAATCGAGATCACATACGATCTGATCGACGTCTTTGACATAGCTAACGTTACACCCGTGATCAGCTACATGACCTCCAAGACTCGTCTGACCAACATAGATCTTGATGACTTCAAAACCTTCAAGGCCCTGAACGGCTCAACAGGTACGGACGGCCTGATCAACATCGGTTACAACGTCGCAAAGGACGTAAACTACGTTTACATCGTAGTCGGCGTTAAGCGCGGAACTACTGTTGATTACAAGTTCCTTCCTTACGAAGTCGTGATCCCCAGAACCAATATTAACGCATAAAGCCTACGGCCACCGCATTTGCGGTGGCCGTTCTTTAGTTAACAAGCCCTGCCGTCGGCAGGGCTTATTTTATGGAATTTCGTCGAGCGTCGGAAGCTCAAGCTGTGGAAGGACTTCGGTGAGAGTTTCGCCTTGTGCTTCGGATTCCTCGTTCTCTCCTTCTTTATTATCTTCTTTTTCGACTGTCTCCTCTGCGGGGGTCGCATCGTCAAGAGCTCCAAGCTCCACCTGCGGCAGGGGTTTTGTGCGCGCGGGCTTGCGCTTTAAGGGATCGTAAACAAATTTTCTGCAATGATGCGTGCCCGTGACCACGCCGCGCTTATCGCACAATACATGATCGCCTCCTGCCAGCACCGTTGCGCGCTCGCAGTAGGCACAAACTCTGTCAAGCTCGTATTTTTCTTTTCTTCCCATAAAACGCTCCGCTCCGCCCATCGGCTGAAATCTTTTGCTTTTTACCTATTATACAACATTTTTTTGCAAAAATCAACCCAAAAAACAAATCGGAATAAAAAAAGCACCAGGAGCATATTATTCAGTGAATAAAAAGCCGCTGTGCGGCGGATTGGAGCGACGAAGATGAACAAAAATCCACTTGAATTTATGCTCACTCCCGAAAACGGCGAGTGTACGGGCGCAGAATACAGGACCTGCTTTATGTCCCGAGACGTTGTGAGCGAGCTGTCGTCCGATTTCACCTTGCCCGACTATTATCCCGAGATAAGAAAGCTTTTGAGAATAGAGACAAACGTGTCCCCCGCGGGAAGATATATCGGCGGCGGGTCTGCGGAATTTTCGGGCAAGGTCGATTATGAGATGATCTACGTAACCTCTGACGGGGAAATGGCAAGCGCGCCCCTGGGGTGCGATTATGCCTTTGAAGTGCCCATTGCGCGTCCCGAAAATGCGCCCGATCCCTTTGCGCCCGAGGTCATAGCCGACAGCAGAACGGAAAATGCTGTCGGACGGGTCATGTCTCCTCGAAAGGTAAGCGTGAAATGCCGCTTGCGTTCAAAGGTGAGGGGATATTGCCTGTCGGAGTACGCGCCTCGTATCGACAGCGGCGCAAAATGTGAAAAGCTGACAGAGGAGATCCTTTGTGCCGACAGCCGCAGATATATGAGTGAGGAGCTGACCGTTTCGGCGCAGATACCCTGCGACACCGAGCTGATGACTCCGGTTTACGGTCATGCGGACGCGTATATAAAGGAGATATCCGCATCGGGCGGGCTTGTGACCGTATCGGGTGAGGCGAGGCTTAGAGTTCTCTGTACGGAAGAAGGACAGCCGAAGGAGATCTGCGACAATTTGCCCTTTACCTGCGAGATCGAGACCGACACTCACGGAGACAGCGCCGCGCAGGAGCTTTGGACGGCGTTCCCGTATGTGACTGACACCGACGTGACCTTAGAGGACGGCAACGTCAGCGCAAAGATCAATATTGTCTGTTGCGCTGACCTGCACCGCAACTCGCCTTTGACGGTGGTGAAGGATCTTTACAGTACCGAAGGGACGGAAAATATTCTGACCGAGACCCATAAGTACAGTACCGTCATGGCCGCAGGCGGCGAGACGGTGAGATTCTCCGGAGCGCTTCGCCCGGGCAACCTTCAGCTGACCGAGGACAGTCGTGCATTTGACGCATACGGTGTGGCGGAGATCGAGGATTGTACCTATGAGAATGGGAAAATAAATATAAACGGTCGCTGTCGTGCGGGCGCGGTCATTCTGTCGGCGGGCGAATATTATGTGACCGAGGAGAGCCTTCCCATAAGCTTGTCGGTGACGGCGAAAAAGCCCGAGGGCGAGCTTAGCCTTATTTGCTGTGCCTCCGTATACGGTGCTGAATGTAAGCTGGAAAACGGCGCGGCGACGGTCACAGGCAATATTTATCTTTCCTATGCGGTGACGGACGGCAGAAATATTACGGCGGTAAAGAGTGCGGAAATTGAGAAATCGCAGGCTTTGGACGGCGGCATCACCGTTTGCTATCCCTCGGCGGGTCAGACCATGTGGGGCGTGGCGAAAAAGTACCGCGTACCCCTGTCCTCGTTGGCTCTTGCCAACGACCTGCCCATGTCGGCTGTGTCAAGCCCCCTGCCCGAAAACGTAAAATACGTTATAATCTGCAAATAAAAATGAGGACGGCGAAAGCCGTCCTCGTTTTTATTTAAAAAGCCTCTTTCTCAAAGGCATCAGGGCAAGCAAAAGAACCGTGCCGATGAGAGTGCAGGAGACGATCTCGCTCAAAGCTATTCCCGAAGCGACCACTACCCAGCCCTCGCTGTATCCGTAACAATAGGAAAGGATCGGCGGAATAATGATGGTGTTCGACAGGACGGGTGGAATGGATGCAAGCCATTTTCCCCCTTTTAAATTTCGCAGAAGATATGTTCCCGCGGCACCCAGCAACGTTGCCAGACTTCCGAAGATGATATCGGGAATCGCGCCGCCAAAAATGAGGTTTGAAATGAGACAGCCTACGAAAAGTCCGGGAACTGCGGCGGGCGTAAAATAGGGAAGCACGCACAGTGCTTCGGACAACCTCACAGGGGTGGATGCCAGCCCTGTGACGCTTGACAAAAGCGTCAGAATGACGTAGAGTGAACCGATCATGGCACCCTGACACAAAAACAGCACCTTGTTGGTTTTCATTTGATTTTTCTCCTTTAGTTTTGTTTTGGGTGAGGAAGGTCTCGAACTCACCTCGGGATTTTTAAAGTGCCCGAATCACTTCTTATTCGTTTTTTGGAAAAGCGGAACGGCGACCGTTGCAGTCATACAGCCCGTCAGCGCAAGGCAGAAGGCGGGCAGTGCGATGCTGTTTGTGATGACACGTGACCACCCGAAGAAGGGAAATATCTCAAACATGATCGCAAAGGCAAGTCCCGCGCTCAGCTTGAGTGAGGGGAAGACGGACATGATGAGCATGAGCAGATACAAAAGCGCCGTTATACCCAGATAGACTGCCGAAAACCACTGAAGCGTTCTCAGCTTTTTCGCGTTTGCAGTCAATATGATCCCTACCCATGCCACAGAGTAGAGGACTGA
Organism: Eubacteriales bacterium; assembly: GCA_045596925.1. Classification (GTDB taxonomy): domain Bacteria; phylum Bacillota; class Clostridia; order Oscillospirales; family CAG-272; genus SIG710. The sequence continues at coordinate 4,927 of JAZODH010000062.1, read as the reverse complement.
AAAAACAAAATTTCCGTTTCTGACAGCCTCCTCGCCGATCGAGAGGATAAGCGAGAAAAAGGACGCGATGATAACCGCCGCCAACAGGGCGGATACCGCAAAAACTCTCAAAAAATAAGTTTTTTTCATCATTTCATTTTCTCGTCGTAGATAAAGCGGATAGCCTTTTCCATCCAATCCTTTGCCTCGTATCCCTCGCCAAAGGTGCAGTCTGTACCCATGTGGTCTGCAAGACCGATACCGTGAGGACCGTGAGGATACATATAAAATTCGCAGGGGATCTTGCGCTTTATATACTCGGCTGCAAGATAAAGAGGGTTGAGAGGGTTCACCGCATTATCCTCGGCAGTGATCCAGAGGAAAGCGGGTGAAGACTCGTTGTCCACGTGCTTTTCAAGGCAGGTCTGGTCAAGCTCGGCTTGTGTCAGCTCCTCATATGTCTTGCAGAACAGATTTCCGAAGCTGCCCTTGTGTCCTATTGCGGGATCGTTTGAAATTACGGGATAGCAAGGAATGATCTTGTCGGGACGGTATGTGCGGCGGTCGCCTGCAAGATATCCGTCAAGACATTCTTCGTTCCATAGTACACCTGTTGACGCGCATAGATGACCGCCGGCGGAAAAGCCGAGAGTGGCAATATTGTTCGGGTCGATTCCGAACTCCTCCGCGTGATCGCGAACGTACTTAACGGCGGTCAGAGCCTCGCAAAGAGCCTGGGGAAAAACGGCGCCATCGGGCTTGACGGAATATTTGAGCACAAATGCACAGATTCCCTGTGCCGCGAATCTCATAGCGATAGGCTCACCCTCGTGGTTTGCAAGACCTACGTATGCACCGCCGGGAAGTACGATAACCGCAGGGCGACGGTTCAGATATGCCGAGATCTCTCGTGGATTTACGGGTATGTAGCCAAAAAGCGAAACGGAGAAGCCGTTCAGCTCGATCTTTTCCTCAAAATATCTCATTTTTAAGTTCCTTCCTCTTGGATGGGCAGACCTGCCCGCATAAGTACAACTAATTATATATTCTTTCCTTGCCAAAGTCAAGAAAAAAGACAACAAAAGGTGAAAAAGTTGACAAAACCTCTTGAAATACAAGGGTAAATGGTATATAATACCATTAAATAGGCATCCGCCTTAATTTTGTTTGATTTTGAGGAGCGTTTATCATGGCAGAGAAAATAAGAGTTACGTTCTGGCACGAGTGCAGACACGAAAAGACCAGTCCCAAGGTTACAAAGATTTATCCCGGCGGCATTCATGCATTCGTTTGCAATTTCCTGAACGAAGAGGCTGATATCGAGGCAAAATTCGTTGCGCTTGACGACCCCGAGCAGGGTCTTCCCGACGAGGTTCTGAACAATACAGACGTTCTTATCTGGTGGGGACACATGGCTCATGGCGAGGTTAAGGACGAGCTGGTTGAGAAGGTTTTCTCCCGCGTTGTAAACGGCGGCATGGGCTTCCTTGGCCTTCATTCCGCGCATCATTCCAAGCCTTTCAAGCGTATTCTCGGGTCTACGGGTAATCTGACCTGGGGAAGAAACCAGCGTGAGATAATCTGGAATATGAATCCCGCTCATCCCATTCTTGCGGGTATTCCCGATCACTTCCTCATTGACAATGAAGAGCTTTACGCAGAGCCTTTCTATATTCCTCAGCCCGACGAGCTTTTGCTGTGCGGTTGGTTTGAGGACGGTCACGTATTCAGAAGCGGTGCTTGCTACCACAAGGGCGCGGGCAAGCTGGTATACCTTCAGCCCGGCCATGAGACCTGCCGTTCCTTCCATAACCCCTACGTTCAGCGCCTGATCAAGAACGCAGTTCACTATCTACGCCCCAACGAGTTTGGATATAAGGTGGACGAGGGGTGTATCAACGTTACCGAGCCTATCGTAAACGAGTTTGACAAATAATTTGAAAAGAGGTACAAACAAAATGGCAAAAAGTGTAAAGGACATTCTTGCTCTCATCAAGGAGCACGATATCAAAATGATCGACTTCAAGATGGTGGACATTAACGGTCAGTACCGTCACGTAACTATCCCCGCGCAGAACTTCTCCGAGGATACCATGAAGAGCGGCATCGGATTTGACGCTTCAAACTACGGCTATGCGGTGGTTGAAAAGAGCGACATGGTGTTTATCCCCGACCCCGACACGGCGGTCATCGATCCCTTCTGCGAGATACCCACTCTGTCCATGACGGGTAACGCAATGATAATCGATAACCCCGAAAACAGACCTCTGGCGCAGTACCCCAGAAATATTATCCGCGCGGCTGTTGACTACATGAAAGCAAGCGGAATTGCAGACGAGATGTTCATTCTCCCCGAGTTTGAGTTCTACCTCTTTGACGAGGTGAACTGGGGCGTTGAGGGCAGCTACATCGGCGCGTCGGTTGACGCAAAGCAGTCTTATTGGAACAGTGCCGTTGAGGGCAAGGGAGTTATCGTTCCCAAGCAGAAGAATTATCACATCGCAAAGCCCTTTGACGTTTCCTACGAGTGCCGCAGTGAGATGTGCATGAGAATGGCTGAAATGGGTATCAAGATCAACTATCATCATCCCGAGGTTGCGGCATCAGGTCAGTTTGAGATCGAGCCTCAGCTGGGCGAAGTGGTCGACATGGCAGATGCTACCATGATGATCAAATATATCATTCACAACACGGCACTCAAGTACGGCAAGACCGCTACCTTCATGCCTAAGCCCATCTACGGCGAGGCAGGCTCGGGTATGCACGTTCACATGCTTCTCAAGAAGGACGGTCAGCCCGTGTTCTCGGACGATAACGGCTACTCTCATCTGAGCGAAACTGCTCATTATTTCATGGGCGGTCTGCTCAAGCACATCGCGTCTCTGTGCGCTCTCACAAACCCCAGCACGAACTCCTTCAAGCGTCTCGTGCCCGGCTTTGAGGCACCCGTAACCGTTGGATATGCGACCTCTAACAGAAGTGCGGTCATCCGTATTCCCGCATACGCAAAGAGTCCCGACAAGCGCCGCTTTGAGCTTCGTAACCCCGACGCCACCTGTAATCCTTATTTCTGCTATGCGGCTATCCTCATGGCAGGTCTTGACGGCGTAAAGAATAAGATAGATCCTCACGCAAACGGTTGGGGTCCCTACGATATGAACCTCTACAACCTCCCCGAGGAGGAAAAGGCAAAGCTCAAGGGTCTGCCCACGTCTCTGGACGAGGCTCTCAACGCCCTTGAAGCAGATCACGCTTACCTGACCGAGGCGGGTGTATTCCCCGAGGAGCTTATTGCAAACTTCATCAAGTCCAAGCGCGCGGAGTGCCGCCAGCTGGCAGCAATTCCTCACCCCGCTGAGTTTGATAAGTACTATAATCTTTAATCAATATAAAACGGCAGTCGTGATCGACTGCCGTTTCTTAAAATACACATTTTTTATCGGCAAAAGCACATTGATTAGACGCGCTTGCTGTGTTATAATGTACAGAGTGTAAAAAGGAGGGAAGAAAAATGTCTGAAATTTTTGAGATCGCCATGGTCTGTCTCTTCGGCGCATCCTGGCCTATAAACGTTGCAAAATCTTATAAGGTAAGAACTGCAAAGGGCAAGAGCGTCATGTTTTTGCTGTTCATTTGGGTTGGTTATATTTGCGGAATCACCGCAAAGCTCACCGCGTCGTCATTCAAGTGGTACGTTCTTATGTTCTACGTTATCAACCTTATCATGGTCTCTGTGGATATTCTGCTCTACATACGTAACAAGAGACTTGATGCGGCTCTCGAGAAGGGAGAAGAGAAGTGAAGATTTTAGCTATCGGTAACAGTTTTTCGGACGATGCGACGAAGTATCTGCATCAGATCGCAAAAGGGGCTGAATTTGACCTTACTGCGGTCAATTTGTATATCGGCGGTTGCTCCCTTGAGAGACACATGGAAACAATCAACGAGGATCAGCGAGTTCACCACCGCCAGGTCAACGGCATATTTCCGGGAGAGTTCTGTTCAATAAAAGAAGGACTTTTGTCGGGTACGTGGGACGTGGTGACCATTCAGCAGGTGAGTCACAAGTCGGGACTTGAGGAGACCTACGAGCCTTACGGCAGTCAGCTTCTGGAGTTCATCGCAAAGTACGCGCCCAATGCCAAGGTCTATTTCCATAGAACCTGGGCATATGAAATTGACAGTACGCACGGCCATTTCCCCAATTACGATTGCGACCAGCAGAAAATGTATGATATGATAATCTCGGCAACAGAGAAGTTCTGTCATGCACATTCGCTTCCCGTGATCCCTGCGGGAGACGTTATTCAGGTTTTACGCAGGACCCCCGAGTTTGACTATGCAAAGGGCGGCGAGAGCCTTTGCCGCGACGGCTTTCATATGAATCTTATCTACGGCAGATACGCGGTTGGCGCTACCTGGTTTGAAACGCTGACGGGCAAGAGCATCTTTGATTCGACCTTCGTTCCCGAGGGTGCGGACGAGGGCAAGATAGAGGTTATCAAGAAGACCGTAAAAAACATAGTTTCAAAGTAATATAATCGTTAAATATGTGAATATTGAGTAAGGCTCCCTCCGGGAGGGAGCTGTCACCATAGGTGACTGAGGGAGAATGTGTCACACTAAGTATGGTCGGATTTTTACATCACGCAGGCTCCTTCCGTCACAGCTTTGCTGTGCCACCTCCCTCCCGGAGGGAGGCTGTTACTAGAAACGTACAAAAAAAGCAGACACCGAGGGTGTCTTCCTTTTTTATTACCAATCTTTTTCACTTTCTGTATGAGGTCTGTCAGCTTCGGGGAGATACTTTGCCAGCATTCCTCTTATTTTGCTGTCAACGACTGCCGTAACCTTTACAGCCTCGGGACCGTATTCAACGTCCTCAACGACTGCGTTCTTGTATAGGGTATTCAGCGCTCCCTGCTCGGCGTTGGGGATAGTGAAAACA
>JAZODH010000061.1:0-19254 GCA_045596925.1 Eubacteriales bacterium | reverse complement strand
GTCCAGCGAGAACGAGGAGCGCTTCTTTTTCTCTTTGTCCCTGTTTTCTCTTTTTCTTCGCAAAAGAAAAAGAGAAAGGGGAAAAATCCACACGCAAATGTAATTTTAAGGAGAATAGATTTATGAGAGTTATCCCGTTCTAATTTTCTTTATAAAAGAAAATTAGAAAAGGTGGGGTAAAAGTAAATGATTTTGTTTTTGAGGAGTCATTTTCGGCGGATTTCTTTTGTCCACTTTCTCTTTTTCTTCTTTCGCGGAAAGAAGAAAGTGAGATGGTTGAATGTAGACGGAAAGAGCAAAAAGAAGAAAGGCGGCAAGCGGTCTTCACGCTCTCAGGAATATTCGCAAGTGTGCGAAATTCCTTTCGCTAGTGACCGCTTGCTATAAAACCCCGTCCGCAAATCCGACAGTACCGGATTTGCTGGTTTTACAGTGGTTTGTTATTCCATTCGTTTGCCCTCAAAAACAATGGTGTTCAGCCATTGTTTTTGCCATATTAGTTTGGGGGGTCCAGGCCCCTTTTCAAAGGGGCTTGGTGGTGGGTCCGGCCACCTTTTTAAAGGGGGCTTGGAAATTCACATACACAGATTCTCTTCGGTCACGTCGTCGAAAAGGTGCATAGCCTGACCGCCGAAGGTGACTGCGATCTCGTTGCCCGCGTCAAAGGATCTGCGTTCCTCCTGGCTCAGGGCAAGAGTCGGAACTCTCACCACGATGTCCGAGCCGTCCGAGGGCTTTGCGTGCAGGTGGAATTCGCTTCCCATCATTTCGTTCACTACTATTCGCGCGCGGAATGCAAAAGGACGCTCGCCCTCGACGGCGGTGATGTGTTCGGGTCTTACGCCCAAGATCACCGACCTGCTTTGAATACCCTTTTGCGCTAAAATCTCTGCCTTTCGCTGTCCCACCTCCATTTTCGCTCCGAAGGGAATGACGAAATACCGATCCCCCTCCTTTTTCAGCGGACAGTGAATGAAATTCATCTGAGGCGCTCCGATAAATCCCGCAACGAACAGATTTTTCGGTCGGTCAAAAACCTCCTCGGGTGTTCCCACCTGCTGAATGTAGCCGTCCCGCATTATGACTATCCTGTCGCCTAAGGTCATTGCCTCGGTCTGGTCGTGTGTCACGTAGATAAAGGTTGAATTTATCCTTTTGCGCAGCAGAATGATCTCCGCACGCATCTGGTTTCTCAATTTCGCATCGAGATTCGACAGAGGCTCGTCCATGAGGAACACCTTTGAGTCACGGACCATGGCACGCCCGATGGCAACTCTCTGACGCTGACCTCCCGACAGGGCTTTGGGTTTTCTGGTCAGATATTCGGTTATGCCCAGCACTGCCGCCGCCTCTGTGACCCGACGGTAGACCTCATCGTGGGGCACTTTGCGCAGGCGCAGGGAAAACGCCATGTTTTCAAACACGGTCAGATGGGGGTACAGGGCGTAATTCTGAAAGACCATGGCAATATCACGATCTCGCGGCTCCAGGTCGTTTACCACCTGCCCGTCTATCTCAACCGTACCGCCCGATATGTCCTCAAGTCCCGCGATCATTCGCAGAGTGGTGGATTTTCCACAGCCCGACGGCCCCACGAAGACCACGAACTCACGGTCTGCCACTTCAAGTGAAAAATCCTTCACCACGGTTATATTTTTGTCGAACGTCTTTGTGACGTTTGTAAGCTTGACTGTTGCCATTTGATCGAAAAATGTCCTTCCTTTGGATTTAGCCTTTTACCGCGCCGCCCGTAACTCCTTCAACGTAGTATTTCTGGAGAAGCAAAAACAGCAAAGTGACGGGCAAAGCCACGCAGACCCCGCCTGCGCAGAATGCGGTGAAATGACTGCTTATCATGTCCTTTTGAAGCCAGGAATATAGTCCCACCGCCACGTTGTAGCCCGCAGGCTCGCCAAATGCAATGTAAGATGCGAAAATATAGTCGGTGAAGGGCGCCATGAACGCGGTGAGCATCGTGTAGATTATGATAGGCTTTGAAAGAGGCAGGGTCACGCGCCAAAATATTTGGAATTTCGTTGCGCCGTCAACCCGAGCCGCCTCGTCCAGGGATCGGGGAATGGTGTCAAGAAAGCCCTTTGCCACATAATATCCCATGCCGGACGATGCCACGTACACAAGGATCAGTCCCGGCACAGCTCCCGCCTGGGTCATACCCGCGCTCTTGAGCACGTAGTACAGGATTATCATGGTGAGAAATCCGGGGAACATTCCCAGCACCAGGATCGCGTTCATCAGAAAACGCCGCCCACGAAAGCGCAGGCGCGAAAGCCCGTAGCCCGTGAGCATGACCATAGCGGTCTGGAGCAGAGCACTTGCGAGGGCTATTATAAGAGTGTTGCCGTACCACACGGGAAAAGAGGTCTCGCGAAAAAGGTAGGCGTAGTTTTTCAGTCCCCACACACGAGGCAGAATATAGCCCGACATTCCGCGGTAAGGCTCGGCACGCAGTGACTGGAGGAGGATCAGCACAAATGGCACGAGCCAAACGACACATATTATTGCAAGCACAGCGTAGATAGCGGCGTTGACCGCTCTTTTTTTGTTTTTTGCGGAGCGCATTTACTGAAATTCCTCCTCTTTCTTGATAGACGGCAAGAAGTTGTAGACTATAAGAGAGATCACCGCCACCACGAAAAACACCATGATCCCGATGACCGCCGCTCTCTTATAGTCGTTGTTGGTGACGGTCAGACGGTAGAGCCAGGTGATGAGCAGGTCGGTCTTGCCCGCACCCGCAAAGGACTGGGTGTAGGGCGCGCCGCCGGTCAGCAGGTAGATGACGTTGAAATTGTTCATGTTTCCGATAAAGTTGGTGAGCAGATAGGGACCAGTGACGAAAAGCATATAAGGCAGAGTTATCTTTATATACTGCTGAAAGGGCTTTGCGCCGTCGATGCGTGCCGATTCGTAAAGGTCGGAGGGGATATTCATGAGAACGCCCGTGGTGATGAGCATCTGATAGGGTATTCCCACCCAGATATTCACCAAGATCACCATTATCCGCGCCAGGGTCGCGTCGGTCCAGAAGGGGATCGCACGGTCTATCCAGCCCATGTCCAGCAGGAAGCGGTTGACCAGTCCCTCGTCGGCGAAGAGCTTTGAGACGTAGAGCAAAGAGATGAACTGGGGCACGGCAATAGTTAGAACGAGAATAGTTCTCCACAGCTTTTTGAGCCGTATCCCCTTTTTGTTTATCATTATTGCCACAAGCATTCCCAGAAAATAATTGGTAAAGGTGGCAAAGAACGCCCAGATGAGGGTCCAGGTGAGGATCTCGCCAAAGGTGGCGGAAAAAGCTTTTGAACCGCCCTGCCACGTGAAGATCTGATTGAAATTGTCAAGCCCGACCCAATGGAAAAGGTTTAGTGGCGGGGTATGACTTGCGTCGTAGTTGGTGAACGCCACCATGACCATGATTATAATAGGAATGACCGTAAAAAGGAGTATCCCCAAGGTGGGCAGGGCAAGGACGGTCTTGTGGAACTGACTGTCAAGGGCGGCTCGCAGGTCGTCTTTTGCGCGCTTCAGAGGCTTGCCCTGTGCCAGAAGCTCCTGGGAAAGCCTGCTTTGGCGCACGTTTACCCGCCAGGTATAGAGAAAGCAGAGGACAAAGAGCAGAGAGAGGACACCGTATATCATTATCTGCAGGTTGTTGTCGCCGTAGACGGTAACGTTTTCGGTATATTCCACCCCGCCGATGACGATGGGGCTTCCGGGCACGACCTTCGTCGCCTCAAGTCCGCGAAAAGACAGTTTCACTATCCACCGCCAGCCCCAGACGGCGGTGTAAAAAATGAAGATTATCTGAAAAGAGAGAAAAAGTATTCCGCGCAAGATCTGACCTCTGGCAAGAGAGGAAAATCCCATGACAAAAAAGGACGTGCGGGTGATCCCGTCTCCGTTTCTGAAGGTGTCGATGACGTCGCGGGTCTCGCGGACGAAATAAAGCGCGATCCCGCACAAAAATTGCCATATGGCAAGGATAAATTCGAGGAGAGCGCGGGGAATCGCCCGAAGGAAAAGATAAAATTTATGAAAGAGTCGACGGGTCGCGCCGTATCTTAAATATTCAAGTGAGTCCGATGTACTTTGGTTTTTCATTTTTATCCTTTCCTTTTGGTATGGGTGAATTTTCGTGGGTGAGGCATTTGAGAGGTGGTGGTATTCTTTGTGGCGGGCGACCATAAACGAACAAGTTCGCGGTCGCCCCTACAGGTTAAAGGTAAATCGCACGTTTTTCGTATACCCGTAGGGGACGACGTCCTCGGCGTCCCGCAAAAACGAACGATTTCACCATACCCGGTAGGGGTCGGCGCCTCGACGACCCGTAAAAAGAGCGGGTACAGAATACTTCCCACAATGTGATGATCTAACGTCCACGATGTAGGGGAGACCATAAACGAGCAAGCTCACCGTTGTCCGTTAGCCTCCCTCCGGGAGGGAGGTGGCACGAGCTTGCGAGTGACGGAAGGAGCCTGCGTGGTGTGGGGATTTAATAGACTTTACGTCAACGCGTTCTCCCTCAGTCACGCTACCGCGCGACAGCTCCCTCCCGGAGGGAGCCTTATATGAGCTTCATTTGTGTTTAGGTTTCTTTTAGCCAAGCTTTTTCTTTGCGCCTTTTGCCGTCAAAGAAAAAGCGGGTGTTCGATATCCGTGAGCCTTCAAAAACGATGTTGTTCAGACATCGTTTTTGCCAGATTAGTTTGGGGGGTTCCCTTTTCAAAGGGGCTTTTCTTAGCTACTTTCTCTTTTTCTTCTTTCGCGGAAAGAAGAAAACAGTAAGAAAGTAGCCAAAGTACAAAAAGAAGAAAGGCTTTCGCCCTCGCAACACGCAAAAGTGAAATTGTCTCACCCCATTCGGAGGCTCGAAATTTCATTTTGCTAAAAGCTCGGGCGGGATGCGACACCCATTCGCACTCGAAAACGATGTTGTTCAGACATCGTTTTCCCTGATTCGTTTGGGGAGTCCAGGCCCCTTTTCAAAGGGGCTTGGCGCAAATCCGACAGTACCGGATTTGCTGGTTTGCATAGGTGGTGGGCGGTGGTCGTTCGCTTGCACCACAACCGATGGCCTTTAAAAACGATGTTGTCCAGACATCGTTTTTAAGTTTGTAGGGACAATATGTCCGTAGCCATTCCTTTTTCATAAAAGTTTTCGGGGTGCAGGGGTGCTTTTTCAAAAGCACCCCGCATATCTTGCACCCCGCAAAACTTACTTGATTATCTCCTCAAGTCCTTTTGTGTAGGTGTCAAGGATAGGGCGCACATCCTCGGTGGTGGGCTTGGTCTTACCAAGCTGTTTTAATGCCGCGCCGATTGCCTTGCCCGTATCCCACCAGGCGTTGGGGAACTGTCCCTGAGGTGTTGCGTGCTTGTTCTGGGCCGCCAAGGCGGTCAGAGCCTCGTTTGCCATGACCTCCTCCGACTGCTGTACCTCACGGTTGGAAGGACCCCAGCCCAGCTCCTCAAATCTCTCCTCCTGTCGGTCCTCGTCAGAGAGAAAATACGCCACAGACTGGCAAAGCGCTGCTCTCGTAGAGTTGCTTTGAGGCTTTACTCCCACCAGCTTGTTGCCCGAAAAAGAGCCGAGATGGTAGCTCTCGCCGTCAACGGTAAAGCTCCACAGAGGTGCACAGCCCAGGTTTTCACCCAGGATCTGCTTGGCACTCTCGTATTCCCAGGTTCCCGAGACCACCACTGCCGCACCGCTGGTAAAGGAGGAAGCGGAGGAGGAGTCGACGAAAACGGGACTTGCCACAAGCTCAGCCATGCCCTTGGCGGCGATTATGCCCTTGTCCGAGCCGAAGGTGTCATTGTATGAAGTAAAGGTTCCGCGGTCGTTGGTCTCCCAGACAGACTCGGCTCCCGCACCGAGAAAATAAGAGGAGCCGTACCAATGAGAGCCAAGCAGCTCAAAGGCGATAGTCTTGCCTGCCGCCGACACCGTCTCGATGAGCTTTGTCTGGTCGGTCAGAACCGAGGGGTCGGTGATGACCCGCTTATCGTAATACATAAAGTAACCGTTGTCGGAGGTGAGGGGGAAGGCGTAGAGCGTTCCCGCGATCTCGGCGGCAGCCACCGAGCCTTCGTCGTGCTCGCCTCTTACCTTATCGCGCAGAGCGTCGGACACGGGCGCAAGGGCCCCCGCCTGGACCAGCCTTGCAAGCTGGTCCTGGGAAAAGCTGTAGACGTCGGCGCCTGCGGTCACGTCGGTGAGCAGGTTCGTGGCGGCGTCTCCCTCGCCCACGGGGTTGACGGTGAATTTGATCCTTGAATCGTTTTCGTCGTTGTATTCATCAAGCTGTCTCTTGGTCAGCTCCACCAGGTTTTCGGCGCACCAAACGGTAAGCCGTGTCTCTTTTTCCTCGTCGCCGATCATACCGTCGCCGTCGGTGACCTTGCCGTCGTCCCCGTCGCAGGAGACGAGGGCAGCAAGGAGCACCGAGACGAGCAGAATCGAAATGGCGATCTTTATGATTGTTTTCATAATGTTTTTTCCTTTCTTTCGTTTGTCCGCTTTTGCGGCAAACAGGTTTATCCTATTATTTGCCCTTGATCGAATTTTTATTCTTCTGCAAAAAAATGTCAAAATTACAAAAGAGGGCATAAAATATAGTGAGCGGCAAAAGCCGTAATAACAAAAGGAGAAAAATTATGGCGGAAAATAAGTTTTGCTCCGACAGACGGGATCTGGTTTGTATCGAGACCAATCGGGTCCTTGATTCCTGCCGTGACAGAGACTGCTACGAAAACGTCAAGATCCATCTGACCGATTTCGGGCAGGAGATAATAGAACATACGGGAAATATCCGTGTAAAGGGCGCCGAGATAGGCTGGACGTATATAAACGTTGACCCCGTGCAGTTCAACCGCGGATTTTACACCGTCAATATCCGTTTTTACATCTGCATGAAGTTCGAGGCGTGCGTCGGCGGACGGGAGCAGGAGTTTGACGGGGTCGCGGTGCTTGAAAAGAGGGTCATCCTCTTTGGCGGCGAGAGCAACGTCAGCACTTACCGAAGCGATGAGAAGAGCAGCTGTGATTGCCAGAAGAACTACGGTCAGAAGAGCCTGCCCACCGCGGTGCTTGAGGCGGTTGACCCCGTGATACTTGACATTGACGTGGTAAGAGAGAAGGAGTGCACTTGCCGTATCAGCTGTTGCTGCTGTGCAGACGAGATCCCCGACCACGTACAGGCAAGGTTGGGCGGATCGCTCTGCCGCCACGACGGCGAGCGAGTGCTTCTTGCATCTATCGGGATCTTCTCGGTCGTGCGCATCGTGCGTCCCTGCCAGTACCTTGTGAGTGCCACCGAGTACTGCGTGCCCGACAAGGAGTGCATCGAGCCCGATGAGAAGAACCCCTGCAGTATTTTCAGAAGCATGCAGTTCCCCGCAAACGAGTTCGGCTGCGGCGGCAACGCGCCTGTCTGCCAGTCCGAGCGGGAAAAGCGCTGCGGCTGTCAATAACCAGCCCCCTTTGAAAAGGTGGCTGGACCCACCAAACGGCAGAGGGACATCTGTGGACAGACAAAAATTCGATAAAAACTGCCCAAATTCATGTCTGAACAACATGAATTTGGAGGAGACCAAGTCCTCAAACAGACGTATTGTCTCGATAAACAATAAAAACGATGGCTGAACACCACCAAGCCCCTTTGAAAAGGATGCTGGACACCACAAACTAATAAGACAAAAAACGATGGCTAAACACCATCGTTTTTTGTAAGCGTGCGATCACGGCAAACCCCTCTGCTCAGACCAGCGAATTCGGTACTGTCGAATTCGTGCATGGGGTTTTATAGCAGGCGGTCGCTAGCGAAAGGAATTTCGCACACTTGCGAATATTCCTGAAAGCGTGAAGACCGACTGCAGCCTTTCTTCTTTTTTCTCTTTCCGTCTGGTTTCTCTTGTTTCTTCTTTTGTGAAAGAAGAAACAAGAGAAATGAGACAAAGAAAATCCGCCGCAATGTCATTAAAAAAGCCTCTCCCTTGGGGAGAGGTGTCACGATTACATCGTGACGGAGAGGGGCTCACCAATAGCGATGAAGCTCACCGTTACCGAACCCCCGCTTTTTCTTTGGCGAAAAATGCAATTTTCCTGTCTAAAACGCCCTTGACTTTTTCTTTGAAAAACAGTAAAATATATATGGTCTGAACGGTATCCCCGTGCGCGGGGATTTAAAAAGGAATCGGGTGTGAATCCCGAGCGAGCCCGTCACCGTGTAGTCCGTCCGAGAGATCGGAAAAGCTCGATGCAGCCGTGCCGCAACACGGAAAACCATTGGCGAAAGCCGAGAAGGTGCAGGCGAGAGGACGAAGCCGGGAGACTTGCCGTGCCGCGTTGCCATGCCTCGATGTCAGGCGTCCGAAAAGGAGCTTCGCGCAGTCCGAAAGAAATACGGGCAAAAAGCCCAAAAAGAAAGGAATTTGCTATGAAAAACAAAAACAGCTTACTGCGGTTGTTTTCGCTTGTAGCAGTGCTTGCCATGGTTGCGGTCATGTGCTTCTCACTCGCCTCTTGCAAAAACAACGAGCCCGAAGCCCCCGAAACGACGGGAGGCTCGGCTGCGATTGAGGTCACCGTCGTTCACGGTGACGGAGAAACAAAGGTCTTCAGGATCGCGACCACCGAGGGCGCAACGCTTCGATCCGCACTTGAATCTATCGATCTTGTGCAGGGCGACGAGTCCGAGTTCGGTCTTTACGTCAAGGTCGTTGACGGCGAGCGTGCCGACTACGATGCGGACGGCGCATATTGGGGATTTTATCAGGACGGCGAGTACATGATGGAAGGCATTGACACAGCCAAGGTCAAGGACGGAGATTCCTTTGAGATCAAGTACTCAAAGTAAACTTCCGCTTTCCGTTCGGGAAATGACGGTCTTTGCCATGCTGGGCGCTTTGATGTTCGTTTCAAAGCTTGTTATGGAGTGGGCGCCCAATATCCACTTTCTGGGCATGCTGACCATGACCTATACCATAGTTTACAGGTGGAAGGCGCTTATTCCCATCTACGTTTACGTATTTCTAAACGGAGCCTACGCGGGCTTTAATATCTGGTGGGTGCCGTACCTTTACCTGTGGACTGTTTTGTGGGGGGTGACTATGCTCCTGCCGAGAAGAATGCCTGCTTGGCTTTGCATGGTGGTATATCCCGCCCTCTGCGGACTTCACGGCTTTGCCTTCGGCATACTTTACGCCCCTGCCGAAGCGCTTTTCTACGGCTTTGATTTCCCAACGATGCTTTTGTGGATAGCTAAAGGTATACCCTTTGATGTGCTTCACGGATTTGGCAATCTGGCGGCGGGGCTTCTGATACTTCCCCTCAGCCGACTGATGATTAAGCTTGAGGAAAAATCGGGCAGACGGGCAAAAGAACGCCCCGAAGCGACAAAAATTTAGTGTATTTTACCCCGAAAACGGAAAATTTTTTCTCCGTTTTCGGTGATTTTGCTCTTTTTGCGAGAAATGTCAAAAAATATTTCCAATTCCCTTGAATAAAAAGAAAAAGCGTGATATAATTTTAACATAGACTGATAAAAAATCGGAGGTGCTGAAAATGAACCGTTGGGAAGAGCTTTACGAGACCTGTTCAAAATGTGAAAAATGCGAGCTGCACAAGACCCGTACCAACTGCGTTTTCGGCACGGGAAGCCGAAGCTCCGACGTGCTTTTCGTAGGAGAAGCACCCGGCGAAAAGGAGGATCTGAGCGGCGTGCCCTTTGTGGGCGCCGCGGGAAAGCTTCTTGACAAATATCTGTACGCCGTCGGTATCGACCGTGAGAGGGTGTATATTGCAAATATCCTCAAATGCCGTCCACCCAAAAACCGCGACCCGAGACCCGAGGAGGAGGCGGCCTGCATAGATTACCTGCGTGAGCAGGTCAGACTTCTGGACCCCAAGGTCATTATCTGCCTTGGCAGAATTTCGGCTATGAAGCTGATAAAGCCCGACTTCAAGATCACGCAGGAGCACGGCAAGTGGTTCAAAAAGGGCAATTACCTCATGACCGCCGTATACCACCCTGCCGCTCTGCTTCGTGACCCCCGCAAAAAGGAGGACATGATGGCAGACATGGAGAATATCAAGGAAAAGCTGGAGGAGCTGTCCGTCTGAGGACGCCCTGTGACCTTGCGCCAAGCGCAAAAAACGGAGATTTAAAGAGAAAATGACTACCGAATCCTTTCTTTCGCTGATAAGAATACTTATAGTGCTGTTTTTGATGCTGATGGTGGGCTTTTTTGCCCGCAAAAGAGGTATTATCGACACGGCGGCGTCAAAAAAGCTGTCCGCCTTGATCGTAAACATCGGTCAGCCCGCCATGATAATGAATCCGCTTTTCAAGGTGGATTTTGAGAAAAATGCGGCAATGGAAGGTCTGACCATGTTCCTCATGGGTATCGGCGTGCACCTGTTTTGCTGTGTTTTCGCCTTCTTTGCGGTGAAGATCTTCAAAGACCCCGACGAGCGCAAGATCTCCGAGTTTTCAATAATATTTGCAAATGCCGGATTTATCGGATTCCCGATCCTCACCTCGGTTTTCGGCGACATCGGCACGTTCTGGGGCTGTTTTTACATCGTTGCCTTCCACCTGTTCGTGTGGACGTGGGGCATGATAATCCTGGCGCGGGGCCGCGAGGATATTAAAATGACAGTCAAGAAGGCACTGATCAACCTGGGTACTGTGCCTTGCGCTATCGGCGTTGCCTTCTATCTCCTGACTGCATTTGTTGAAATTCCTGCAGGTATGCGCGGCGTGATCGTTGACTGCACGGGCTACCTGACAAATCTCTGTACCCCCATTTCCGTTCTTATTGTGGGCTCACTTCTGGCGACCCGCTCATTCAGACAGATCTTTCTTGACAAAAAGGTGTATTTCACCTGCCTTTGCCGACTGATCCTTATACCCGTTTGCATCTGCCTTATTGCAAAGGTCATCGGACTGCCCGATAACATGGTGCTTTTCGCTGCGCTGATCTCGGCACTCCCCTCGGCTACAAACGTCACAATGTTTGCCGAGCTTTACGAGATCGTGCCGGGCTACGCCGCCCAGGCGGTGGGCGTTTCCTCGCTGTTTACCTTCATAACGCTGCCCTGCGTTATGCTCTTTGCAGATTTTGTGGTACGGCTGTAAGGGATGCGATTGGGGGTGCCTTTGGAAAGGCGCCCCCAAACCCCCGCGAAACTTTTATAAAGGGGATTATGGACAGACATAATATTCTCACAAAAAAAACGACGGTGTTCAGCCGTCGTTTTTTGCTTGTTAGTTTGGGGGGTCCAGGCCCCTTTTCAAAGGGGCTTGGCGGTTAAAACCGCCGTTTTTATTTGTATGAGATAAACCGTCTGTGGCTGATCCCGTTTCAGAGGTTTTCGGGGTGCAGGGGTGCTTTTTCAAAAGCACCCCGCATCATTTCTCCTCCTGGCTCTCTAT
Source organism: Eubacteriales bacterium (assembly GCA_045596925.1). Classification (GTDB taxonomy): domain Bacteria; phylum Bacillota; class Clostridia; order Oscillospirales; family CAG-272; genus SIG710. Next base: position 7,795 of record JAZODH010000061.1, on the reverse strand, counting down.
ATATCTCTTTGCCTGGGTCGAGAAAAGTTCATAGTACTTGCCCTGTGCTGCCATCAGCTCGGCGTGGGTGCCCTCTTCGATCACCTTGCCGTATTCAAGCACCACGATCTTTGAAGCGATAGTCGCACTTGAAAGTCGGTGGGAAACGAAAATGGAGGTCTTGTTCTCGCGGAGCATATCGAACTGGGTGTATATCTCCTGCTCTGCCATGGGGTCAAGGGAAGCCGTCGGCTCGTCGAGTATCAGAATGTCGTGGTCGCTGTAGAATGCGCGTGCGATCGCCAGCTTCTGCCACTGACCGATAGAAAGCTCGGTGCCGTTTTCCTCAAAGTGACGCATGAGAGGAGTGTCGTAGCCGTCGGGCAGACGGGAAATAAAATCGTCCGCGTCGCCAAGGGCCGCCGCCCGCTGAACGTCGCCCTTCTCCGCTTCTCGGCTGACGTCGCCGAACATAATGTTCTCGGCAACGGTAAAGGCGTACTTTCCGAAATCCTGGAATATGATTCCAAAGGTCTTATACACGTCCTCCACGGCGTAGGAGCGTAGGTCCTTGCCGTCAAGCAGGATAACGCCCTCGGTGGGGTCGTAAAGTCTTGTGAGGAGCTTTATGAGCGTGGTCTTGCCCGCGCCGTTAAGTCCCACAAGCACTACCGTCTCACCCGGTGCAAATTTCAGATTTATATTCTGCAGAACCGGATTTTCCGCTCCGGGATATGTAAAGCTGACGTTGCAGAACTCGATGGAATGAGGCTCGCCGTGCTTTACGCGCTCAGGCTCGTCGGTAAGCGGCACTACCGTCGGCTTTTCGTTCATAAAGGACATGAGGTTGTCTATAAACAGAGTGCCCTCGTAGACCGAAGCCGAGGTGGAGATAAGATTGGAGACCGAATTTCCGATGCTGTTGATGGCGCCCACGTACAGCGAATAGTCACCGATAAGTATCCTGCCCATGTAGACCATAAAGGCAAGCATGGCAAAGAAGATACCGTGGGTGGCGGTGGATACAACGGCTATAGATACGTGCCAGATGCTCTCGGACAAAATAAGCTTCCGCAGCCCTTTGAAATAAAGCTCGAAGATGGTTTTGAAGCGTTCTATCAAAACGTCGCCCAGACCGTATATCCTCAGCTCCTTTGCCATATCCTTGTTTACCATGGTGGAGCTGTAATAGTTCATCTGGCGACGCTCCTTTGAACGGAAGCGCATGTAGTAGAAGTTCTTTGTGCGGAAGGTAAGGCTGATTATAGCCGAGGGAACGGAAACCGCGATAATGACCAGAGCCGACCACCACATTCCGGGAGCGGTAACGAGAACGACCACAAAGGAAACCAAGGTTATCGTGGTGCTGATGATGCTGAAGATCGACTGGATGATCTGCAAGGGTCTGTGTCCCGCCTCGCGGTTGGCGTTTTCGAGCTTTTCGTAGAACGCCGGCATGTCAAAGGCGGCAATGTCGGTCTCCTTTGCCTTCTGCATTATGCGGATGCGAACCTGCATAGTCACGCGCTCGCCGGCGATCTTTGTGATGGCGCCCGACACCTGGTGAATGACCGTGTTGAATATTCCCAGCAGCGACATGGCAATAAGCAGGAAAAGTATATTTTCTCCGGAAAAGCTAAGGGAGATAAACTTCCCGATACCTTCTCCCTTGCCGTACATGGTCTGCAGGGAGTTGAGCAGGTACTTTGAAACGTAAGTCAGCGCAACGGGAATGATTCCTTGCAGGATGGTGACCGCAGACAGCGTCACGAAGATCCACTTGCCCGTTTCGTGGACCAATCGGAAAACGTACAAAAGTCGGGAGAAAAATCCGCTTATCACCTTTTTCAGGTAGGCAGGGACCTCCCGCAGGCTCTTGGGCTTCGGAATCTTTTCGTATCGATACATTCTCGGAGGCATTTTACCTAAAATCTCCTTTGCGTAAGTCTTCGAGTAGAGTATAGCATAAAAAAATCGGTTTTACAAGTAACTAATGAAAATTTTGCCCGATTCTATTGAAAATTTCTGCGACGTGATATATAATTATCTTGAGTTTAATGAAAGGGTTTTTTATATGAAAAATTATTTGGGTGCGGCGGATATCCTTCTGCCCGATTTTAATAAGGTCAGCGGTGAGCGCTGGGCTGTTGTGGCCTGCGACCAGTACACCAGCGAGCCCGAATACTGGGAGGGCGTCGCCAAAGAGGTGGGCGAGGCTCCTTCGACCCTGAAAATCATTCTTCCCGAGGTCTATCTGTCCCAGACCGAGGAGCGCGTCCCCAATATCAACGCGGAAATGGAGAAATATCTGCGCGAAAATCTTATTTCTCACCCCGACAGCATGATCTTTCTCGAAAGAACTCAGCGGGACGGCGTTATAAGACGCGGAATTATCGGAATTATCGACCTGGAGGACTACGACTACAACCGCGGCTCCGAGTCCCTTATCCGTGCAACCGAGGGAACGGTGCTTTCCAGAATTCCACCCAGAGTAAAGATCCGCCGTGACGCGCCCATCGAGCTTCCCCACGTTATGCTGTTGGTGGACGACCCCGAAAAGACAGTCATCGAGCCTCTTATAGAAAAGAAGAGCGGGTTTGACACGGCATACGATTTCGATCTCATGTGCGGCGGCGGTCATGTAAAGGGCTTTTTCCTGCCCGACACCGAGCAGACGAGGATAAACAAGGTGCTCTCCGCGCTCATTACCCTCGAAAAGATGACCGAGCGCTATGGCGAAAATGATTTCGCGCCTCTGCTGTTCGCCGTGGGCGACGGAAACCACTCGCTTGCAACGGCAAAGGCCTGTTATGCCGAGCTGAAAGAAAAGCTGGGCGAGGAGGAGGCAAAAAAATCTCCCGCAAGATATGCACTTGCCGAGATCGTGAACCTCCACGATGATGCCATGCAGTTTGAGCCTATCTACCGCGTGGTGTTCAACGTGGACCCTGTCGACGTTGTAAACGAGCTGAGAAAATACTCCGAGCTGCTGCGCGGAAACGCTCCTGTGCAAAAGGTGCGGATGGTCAGCCGTGAATTCGAGTCCGAGATCCTGTTCGAGCGACCCGAGGCACAGCTGACGGTGGGAACTCTTCAGAATTTTCTTGACAAGTACGTGCAGGAGCACCCCGAGGCAGAGGTTGACTACATACACGGCGAGGATTCCTTGACGGCGCTGGCAAGAGGAGAAAACGCTATCGGCTTTATCTTCTCGGGCATGGAAAAGAGCCAGCTGTTCAAGACAGTCCTTTGCGACGGCGCGCTTCCCCGTAAAACCTTCTCTATGGGTCACGCTCACGACAAGCGTTACTACCTTGAGTGCAGAGGAATAAAATAATAAAAAACGACGGCTGAACGCCGTCGTTTTTTAAGTTCAGCCAGACGATACGTCTGTACTTATTCCTTTTCATAAAAGTTTCGCGGGGGATTGGGGGAGCCAAAAGAGAGAAATCCGAAATTATTGCCAATCGGCGATGGTTTCGGATTTCTTTTGTTTTTCGGTGATTTGTCATGACGCGCCACGACTTATGGCATCGTGCAAGATCACCACCGGATATCCTTTTGTAACCATGATGCCAAAAACTAAAACGAAAGGATATTTATTATGAAAAACATTACTTATACAGAACGTAACGGAATCTATTACCCTGATCTTGAACTTCCCGAACATACAAACTACACTCTTGGCAAGTATGCTAACTTGCGACTCGAATTTATGAAGAAGCACCGTAGAGGAACATATACAACTTTGCTTACTGAAGGACGATTAAACGAGTACCTACACGCCATTGATATTCAAGCTCGCAATTTGCTTGATGATATAATTCCTCGACTTGCCCAAAAACGAGGCATAGACGAAGTTCTGAAGGCTCACAGCGCACTTCAGTGGGCTGCCGAGATGAATAACATAAAAGCAGGCGCAGAAGAAATTATTCTAAAGGAGGTAGTCTACAAATGAGATCTATCCTTGAAGAATTATTCTACGGCAATATCAGCCCCAACACTGATTGCAGAAGCCATGACAAAGAAACCAAACAATTGATGGGATACATAGCCGATCATCACGATAGTCTTCTCTCGACTCTGAACGATCAGCAAAAGGAAATTCTCGAAAAGTTCGATGATTGCTATAGCGAGCTGACCGACATCAACGAGCGTGAGATATTCGCGTATGCTTTCAAACTCGGCGCGAGAATTATGCTTGCCGTAGTAAGTGAAAGGGAAGAACAATAAACTATTTAGCCGTGTGGACAAAAGTTCCACACGGCTTTTCAATATTCATTACATTGTTGTCACGCATCAAAGCTTTTTTCTGCCTTGTACTATAAGGCTTTGCGGTTGAGTTTTGTGGCATGGCAATATGTTGGTTCGACTACCATCAAAATCGTGTTTCAGAAGCGTGACATATGTGGAAAAATAGAACGTCAAAAAGCCTTATTTTACAAGGGTTTCTAAAGGTGTTTTTAAGGTTGACAAGGTATTTATACCTGCACCCTCAATTTTGCGTTCTTTTTGTCTACATTTGCATTGCAAGCACAAATGATAAAATGACAATTTTTTCTTGACAATACTGCATTTTTATGATATAATGTTCTATGTTACAGAACACAGAACAGAAAGGAGGAAAAACGATGGCAAAATCGAAGGATTCTAATTCTAAAAAGACTGAGAAACAGAAAAAAGAACTCGGGAAACTTATCAAAGAATGTCGTGATAAAAAGAGCTTGCGAAGCGTAGCGGATGCCGTTGGGATTCCTCCGTCAAATCTTAAATATATTGAGGACGGTGTGAACGCACCAAGTCCCGAAACGTATGCAAATCTTATCAGTGAGCTTTCCCCGCAAGCACCGATGCGAAAGAAAATGGATCGGGCGTATATGGCTATCAGAAGTGCACCGCCCCCGGATGTGTGCAAGGTTGTTACTGCTAATGAGGGATTGAATGACTCTCTTCGTATCATTGAAGGGCATACGCTTACCCCACAACAATTTCAAGAGTTGAACACATTGTTACGCTCTTTCTCAGAGAATCAGTAAAGGAGAACGATTATGAATATGAAGTATAATTACGAGGTTATGTTTGACGATACCTCGATTGATGTTAGTAAAGAGGTTGGCTTGGTATGGTCTATTGCCAATTCTTTGAGAGGAGCATACACTTCCGATAAGTACAAAGATGTTATTATTCCTATGGTTATTCTGCGCCGCTTTGAGTGCGCGCTTGAAGCAAATAAGGATACAGTTGTTGCTGCTTACGAGAAGAACCGCACACAGCCTGCGGCTCTGCTTTGCAAAGTTTCGGGTTATCCCTTTTATAGTACGAGCAGGTTCAACCTTAAAAATCTTTTGAACAATAGCGACGATATTGCAGAAAACTTGAAGAGCTATATTGAAGGGTTCTCCGCCAATGTGCAGTTGATTTTGAATAAGCTCTTGAAGTTCAATACTCAGATCGACAAGATGGACAAGAGCAACCGTCTGTATAGTGTTGTGAAAAAGTTCTCCGAACTCGATCTTTACCCCGACCATATCGACGGAATGAAGATGGGTTATATCTTCGAGGACTTGATTCGTCGTTTTTCTGAAAATGCCGAAGCAGGCGATCACTATACTCCCCGTGAGGTCATCCGTTTGATGGCTAATCTCCTTCTTTCCGAGGGGTGCGATGATCTTCTTACCGAGGAAGGTAAGGTTGCGACGGTGCTCGACGCAGCCTGCGGCTCGGGCGGTATGCTTTCCACCGCTTGCGACTACCTTCGCCGCAAAAATCCCTATGTAGATGTTCGTTTGTTTGGACAAGAGATCAATCCCGAATCCTACGCCATTTGCCTTGCAGATATGTTGATTAAGGGGCAGGATGTAAAGAATATTCGCGGAGAGGAAGAAGCGAATACCTTGAAGGTGGATTGTTTCCCCAATCAGAAGATGCGACTCGTCATCATGAACCCACCTTTCGGTACACCTTGGGGTGGCAAAGACGTTCCCGATGGTCAAGAGGCTGCGGTGCGCTCTGAATTCAAGAAGGACGGTCGCTTTGAACACGGATTGCCCGGAACGGGAGATGCGCAACTTCTGTTTATGCAACACGCCATCAATAAGTTGGATGACAAAAACGGTCGCGCGGCTATCATCAGCAATGGTTCACCCTTGTTCTCGGGTGGTACAACAAGCGGAGAAAGTCAGATTCGTCGCTATATGCTTGAAGCAGATTTGGTTGAAGCCATTATCGCGCTCCCCACACAGCTTTTCTATAATACGGACATTGGTATTTATATCTTCATACTTTCTAAGCAAAAGCGCCCTGACCGCAAAGGCAAGGTGCAGTTAATCAACGCCGTTGATTTTTGGAAACCTTTGCGCAAGTCGCTCGGTAAAAAGCGTAGAGAGATTGATCGAGACAGTATGAAGAAGATCACCGAGCTTTATGCGAACTTTGAAGAAAACGAATACTGCAAGATCTTCCCCAACGAAGAATTTATGTATAAGGAATATGCGGTTTATCAGCCTCTGCAGCGTAGAGCCGTGCTGAATGCGGAGAGCATTGAAAAGCTCCGCACGAGCGCATATTTTACAAGCAACTCTTCCATTTTCAATGAGAGTGATTTCGAAGAGCTTAAGGAGATGAATCCTCGTAGTGCGACTGATGAGAAGAAATATCAAAAGTATATCAAAGGACAAGCATTTGTTGCAGAGATTCTTGCAATCCTCGAAGCTAATAAGTCTGATAAAGTTTACACCGATTACGCCAAGTTTGAACAGCATCTTAAATCCTTGATTTCCGATGTGGAGGGCTATTCTGCAAGCCGCTTAACGGGCATTGCAATGATTATCTCGGAAATGGATAAAACGGCTGTGGTTCAAAAGGACAGAAGAGGTAATATTGTTCTCGATCCTACTACCAAGGACACCGAGATTATCAAACTTACAAAAGACGTTGAGGAATACTTCATAGAGGAAGTTTATCCCCACGTTCCCGATGCCAAGTGGTTCTACGAATATGATCCTACAAAGAAGGAAAGTGCGAACAACAAAGAGAAGAAGGGCGCTGAGTTCCCGTTCACAAGATTTTTCTATGAGTACAAAGTTCCCGAGTCTGCCGATGATCTTTTGGCACAGTTTATGGAGCTTGAAGCATCACTTGCAGAGAAGATAAAGGCTCTTTGAGAAAGCGAGGTTTTATGATGATAGAACAAATGAAACCAAGCGGAATTGATTGGATAAAAGACATACCTTGTTCGTGGCACACAAACAAGGTCAAATATTTAGCTACGGAATCGGGAACATTGTTTTTGGATGGAGATTGGATTGAAAGTGACGTTATCGAAGAATCGGGAATACGCTATCTTACAACGGGAAATGTAGGTGCCGGATACTATAAAGAACAAGGCAGTGGATATATTTCGGAAAAAACATTTGAGGATTTGCATTGTTTGAAAGTATATCCGGGCGACCTTATGATTTCCCGATTGAATGAACCTATTGGCAGAGCTTGTATTGTACCCGAAGGCGAAGATTTTTATGTTGTAGCTGTGGATAATGTGATTTTACGTCCCAACAAAGAATACAACAAAAAGTTCATTATGTATGCAATGAACACCGAAGGATATGCTGAACACGGCAATATGATCGCACGCGGTGCAACAATGTCAAGAGTCAGCAGAAGTCAACTCGGACAGTTTTGGATTGCAGCTCCAAATCTGAGCGAACAAAATGCAATAGCCGATTTTCTTGATGTACAATGCTCCAAACTTGACAGCATCATCGCCGATCTTGAAAAGCAGATTGATACACTTCAAAAATACAAAAAGTCCTTGATT
>JAZODH010000060.1:0-3342 GCA_045596925.1 Eubacteriales bacterium | reverse complement strand
TAATTGCGGCTCATTCGCGTGTAAAAGGATCGGCAATTCTCTCTGAATTCCGCTTCTTCGAGCGTGCTCCAATCGTTAGTACCGTATGCAACAATTACGTATTCGGGGTCAAAATCATCGCGGAGCGCCGCCAGGTCGGGGAAAAATATGTCGCCGCCTATGGCTTTGTTATACTCGTCTGCTCCAATTGCCTCCGCAAGCCTTGAAATATATCTTTCCGAGGGACGGAGCGCGTCAAAGCCCTGAGTTATCGAGTCTCCGAAGGCTATCAGTCTTTTCTCTTTTTTGTCTGCTTCCACAAGCGCGCCGTCATCGAGGCAGATTTCCGCAAGAGAGCATATCACAGACCAAGGAAGATGAACGCACACTCTCTTTTTTCCTTTGCCGAGATCAAAATTTTTTGAAAATTCCCCTTGAGACAGCTGAAGCGCAATATATCTGTCGTCAATAACCGAATCCGCAAAATTATCAAGATATCCCAATATCTCACCGTTTACAAAAACGTCCACGGAAAAAAAACTGCGCGAGAGCACCTTCTCGGTCTTTATTTTCAAAAACAGATTTTCACTGTCGGTCTCAAAACATAGCTTTACTCCTGCCGTACACAGACTTCTTCTTTGAAGCTCGGGATTCCTGATCTTATATCGTTCATCCTGTTCTTTCGTGTACCTGTAAAAGCAGATCGCACCGTCCTTCTCCTCGACACGCGCAGCTCCCGTGGTTATTTCCCTTATTTTTTCTAAGCTTAGTTTCATTTTACCATCCTTATCATCTCTGTACTCTGCCCGAGCCGTCGCCGCCCACAAGCGCAAGAATATCACTCGGCTTTGAAAGATTTACGTCAAGCTCTATCGTCTGCTTGAGGCAGGAGGCAGCCGCCGCAAATTCGATCGTTTTCTGCTCGTCAAATCCGTGATGTATCGCGTATATAAGACCTGCGCCAAAGGAATCTCCTCCACCTACGCGGTCAACGATATGAATGCGATACTCCTTTGAAAAATACGGTTTCCCGTCCTTATAAAGCAGAGCCGACCAATCGTTATCGGATGCACTGATGCTCTTTCTGAGTGTTATGGCAACTGCTCCGATGCCGTACTTTTCGGATATTTTTTCTGCCACCTCCACGTAGCCCTCGCGGCTTATCTTACCCGTTATTACGTCGGTATTCGACGCATAGATATCAAGCACGTCAGCGGCATCCTCCTCGTTTGCAATCAAAACGTCTACGTAGCCCAGCAGCTTCTCCATTACCGCCTTTGCCTCGGCACGTGACCAAAGATTCTTGCGATAATTCAGATCACAGCTGACCAAAAGTCCAAGCGCCTTTGCGGTTTTGCATGCCTCAAGACATATCTCGGGCAGATTTCCGCCAAGAGCAGGGGTAATACCCGTAAAATGGAAATGCCTCGCATCCCGCATTATCGCTTTCCAATCATAGTCTGTAACGCTTGAAGAGCAAAAAGCCGAATACTTTCGGTCATAAACGATCTTCGAGGGTCTCTGCGAGGCACCCTTTTCAAGATAGAATAGTCCTATCCTTTCGCCGCCGTAGGCGATATGCTCGGTTCCTACGGAAAACTTTTTAAGGGTAGCCACTGCACATTCGCTTATCATATTATCGGGAAGCCGGGTCACAAATTCCGTGGGCATTCCCATATACGAAAGAGAGGTCAAAACGTTAGCCTCAGCTCCGGTATAAAAGACCTCAAAGCTGTTTGCCTGAATGAATTTGAGATACCCCTGCGGATTAAGTCTCAAGATGTAATCTCCAAAGCCTATTACCTTTTTATTGTCTGTTTTCGTCAGCTTTTTGATAGTTTTGGGAGCATTCGATTCTAAACCTTGCGAGATATCCACCGCTCTTTTACACGCGCCTGTAATTGCTTCAAAATCGCCTCTGTCGATCATGTCCTTCGTTGCCATAAAGCTGCCGCCGCAGGCAATCACCTTTTTTTCGGAAAGATATTTTCCGAGATTCTCAAAATTAATTCCGCCCGTGGGAATGAATCTGACAGACGGGAAAGGTCCCGAAAGCAGCTTTATAGCCTCAATTCCCCCGTTTAATTCTGCGGGGAAAAATTTCAGTACCTCTAATCCCTTCTTCACCGCTCTTTGTATCTCGCCCGCAGTTACGCACCCAGGCACGATGTTGATACCGTTTTCGACACAGTATTCAACTATCTCCTCGTCATATCCGGGTGAGACGATAAAATCCGCTCCGCATTCTATCGCGCGGTCAACGTCGGCTATGCTCAGCACGGTACCCGCGCCAACGGTCATATCCGCAAACGCGGACTTGATGTTTTTTATGGACTCAAGTGAATCCGATGAACGCAATGTTACCTCTATGGAATTAACTCCACCCGCCCGTAAAGCTTCGGCTATTCTCACCGCAAGCGACGCCTTCGGCACGTTGATAACGGGCAAAATACCCGTATCCTCATAGCTAAGTATCTTTTTCATTTTTTTCTCTCTTTCTATCCAAAGTCAATCATATTATCAATTTATGAAAGGCAAGGGCTATGCCTTCCGCCCAAAAGATATCCCAGCTTCATCCATTGGATCGCTTCCTTGCCCTGCTCAACGTAATGTCCGCACTCAAACCACGCGCCGCCGTTCTCGGTAGACAGGGCTTGGGGACAATTGGAGAATGCCATATAAAGGTCACCGCAAATGCTGACAGTCTCATGCTCCACGATACCGTATTTTGTGAACCAATCGAAGATAACCTTGCCGTCGTAGATCATTTTGATCGAATTGCGGAAGTGATGCATGATGGGCCAATTCTCTACGTCCTCGTCGCTCTTGTAATTGTAAACGATCAGCGGCTTGCCGTAGTATTCCATAATATCAGGGCGGGATTGTACTCCGTCCGAAAAGATCTCGGTATTCCACGTTTTGCCCAAATCCTTTGATACAGTGTAAGCCGCGTGACCCGTACCGTTATCGTCGGGCGGGAAACGGTACATTCCGAAGATGCCGTCGTCGTTTATAAAGTATCTGAACTCATAGGTCATAGGCTCGGGGCAGACGGCGAAGGGGACAAGCACGTTATCTTCAATTTTGCAGAGGATGGGATACCCCGTGGCATCGTAGGAGATAGCCGTATAAAGCTCGCCCTTGTATCTTGTGACCTTGTTTATTATCGGGTGGCTGTTCTCTTCTATCTTAAGTCCGAGCTTGGCGAGATAAGCACAGTAGCTATCCTTATCCAGACGGACGTCGCCCTCTTTGGTTCGGAGAAGGACCTCGACTCTTTCGGAGATAGTATCACTGTAAAAATCGTAATCAATGTAATATGCGCCAAGCTCACCTCTCGTTGTAGTAAACATCATACGGTTC
>JAZODH010000059.1:0-3752 GCA_045596925.1 Eubacteriales bacterium | reverse complement strand
GGAACCGCCGCCCCAGTAGTTTGCAACGTCGGAAACCGCACCCTTACCGAGAATGTAAAGTGTACCTGTTGCCTCCTCGAAATCGAATACCGCTGTGGGGCCGCAGAAGGGCAGTCCCTCGGGAACCTCAACGTACCACTCACCGTAGCTTGTTCCTGCGGAGTCGTGAATGTTCAGGTAGTTTTCCTGGCAGTATGCAACGATGTCGTCGCTGGGAGCGTCAAAAACAAGTGTGGAGGTCTTGGGACCGGCAGTGATGTTACCGATGTATTCCCAAGCGGAGCTACCCATGTGGATAGACTTGATAGCTGTGCCGGTAAAGTTAAGCTTGAAGTTGGACTTAGCGCCTGCGAGCATAGCCTGACCTTCAACCTTTTCCATATCTGTGAGGAAGATAGTTGTAAGGTTGGGAGTTCCCTCAAAGGTTCCCGATGCCTGCGTGATATTCGCAGTCATCTCGATGTCCTTGAGGTTCGTCATGCCGAGAGCAAAGCCTGCTGTAAGCTTGTGGATGGAGGGGCCAATCACAACGTGCTCGATCTCTTCCTTGTATGCGGACCAGCCTGCGCCGTCTTCGCACTGACTGAGAAGACCAACTTCGTTATATCCGCTTGCCTTCTTTGCAAAGAACTTCAGAGTCTTTGTATCCTGGAAGTATGCCCACCAGTTGTCTGTGTATGTGCTCTTCATGGAGCCGTAAGCGGTTGCGCCGAGAGTGGCAGGATCAACCTCTTCCCATGTGGGAGCAGAGGGGAGTTTTGTGACCTTTGCTGCAATAGCGGGCCTAACGCTCATGTCAACAGCCTTTACGTTAGTGATGTTAGCAGCTGCAAGTGCGTTATTCACGATATCGATGTCCTCTTGAGTAGCGCACTGAATGATACAGTCCTTTGCAACGGCGTTAAACGCGTCGGGAGAAATGGTGAGCGCGGGGTCTACCTTACCGAGAATAGTGATGCAGCGAACTGCGGAAGATGCGAATGCCCTTGTCTCAATAAGCTTTACGGTTACTTCTGCGGGAATAGTAACCTTGAGCAGAGACGAGGTGCTGCTGCACACGATCTTGGAAATGATGCCTGCATACTGGCCGCCCCATTCGTCTGTCGCACATTCAACAGTCACTTTGCCGGGAGCATAGCTTGTTCCACCCGTGGAAACGGAAGGAGTATAGGATCCTTCACCCACAAGAGTCTTGGGAAGAATAACCTCTGTTACAGCGGGGCAGTTGTAGATTGCCGCTCCGAAATAGCAAACGGGCTTTGCGTCGTAGGAAGAACCAAGGGGAGTGAGCTTTGTAAATCCTGTAAGGTCAACTACGCCTTCCTTGTAGGAGATAGGTGTGAATGTTCCGTCGGGAGCAAAAGTACCGTGGCCGGCTGTTGTAAGGGAGTCCATACCAACGAGAAGGCCTGTATCGGACTTGGAACCGATACACCAGTTTACGCTTTCGCCGAACTTAACGTCAACAACGTGATTCATGCCGTAGGTAACGTATCCGAAGCAACGGAGAGCGCCCGCGCCGTCACGAACCTCAAGGTGCTGAATGTTCGCGCTGTTATTTATAGCCCAATAAGGGAACATATAGGGTTTTCCGGGCATATTTATCTTTCCGTTGTAGGAAGCTTCCCAGTCGCCGAAGTTGCAAAAGTCTCCGTCCTCGAATCCGAGGAGGGCAACTGTCTTCTTCTCCGCGTTATAATATACTCTGCCGAACTTGATCATATAGAGATCAATGTCGACTCCGTCCTCGTCGGGCTGGGCATCGGGAGATGCCACCAGCACCCAGCCGTTGGCGGGGGTGATATCGGTGTATCCCGAGTCGGAGAATTCTGTTCTCTCGGCAAACGCAGACACCGCAAAAGCGGCAACCACGAGCAGAGAAATGCAGAATAACCATGCAATTTTCTTGAAGTTGGTTTTCATAGTGCTATTTCCTTTCGTGTTGAGAATATAGAACGCTTACCGTTCTGTGTTTATAATTTTACCATATTATGGGCGTTTTGTCAAGGTGAATATATTCCCAAAATGACAATATTTGTTTTTTCGGCGTTTTGCACAATTCAGCCCATAGATCTTGCCCTTTTGAGAGCCTCGGCAAGAGCGTTCGTTGCCGAAACGGTGCGAATGTACGCCCTATCGCGGCGAGGGGAAAGGTGCAGGGTCAATGCGTAGGTCTCGTCTGCCGTTGAAACGCCCACGCAGACGGTTCCCACGGGCTTTTCTTCCGTTCCGCCGCCCGGTCCGGCAATTCCCGTGGTTGAGACGGCAACATCTGCGCCGAAGGTGAGCCGCGCCCCCTGTGCCATTTCACACGCCACCTGCTCGGAAACCGCGCCATAAGCCTCAAGAGTTTTAGCCGAAACTCCCAAAATACCCTCTTTTGCGGAATTTGCATAGGTCACAGCACCGCCCAGGAAAACTTGGGAAACTCCCGCCAAGTCGGTCATGCGCTTTGCAATAAGACCGCCCGTGCAGGACTCGGCGCAAGCAAATGTCAGTCCCCGCTCACAAAGAACATCTGCCAGAGCACGCTCGACCGTGTCACAGTCGATGCCGTAGATAAAATCGCCCACGGAGGTGCCCTTGATCTTTTCTATGGTAGTGTTGCACATGGCAAGTGCCCTCTCGTGACTCTCCGCCTTGGCTGTGACGCGCAGTCTCACCTCGCCCGCAATGCAGTAAGGCGCAACGGTGGGATTCACGGAATCTCTTATCAGATCCCTCAGCTCATTTTCCACCGAGGATTCGCCCATGCCTATAATATGAACGTTTCGGCTGAATATAACCCCGTCAGAAAGGCCGCCGTTGGCGCGAAGATAGGGGATAACCTCCTCGCAAAACATAGGCTCAAGCTCGCGGGGAGGCCCGGGAAGCATTACCGCCGTGCAGGTCTCACCCTCAATGGCAACGCCGGGGGCTGTGCCCCAGTTGTTGCGGATAACGGTCGCGCCCACGGGAATCCGCGCCTGCTTTGCGTTATTTTCGGTCATGGGACGGCCCATTTCACTAAAATATTTGCGTATTTTTTCAAGCTCGGCCTCGTCGGTGACAAGCTCGCGGCCGAAAAATGACGCCGTCACCTCTTTTGTAAGATCGTCGCAGGTAGGACCAAGTCCTCCGCTCATGATGATAAGATCGCACCGCCCCGACGCCACCTCAAGCGCCGCGCGGAGGCGTTCGGGGTTGTCACCAACCACCGTATGGTGGTAGACGGAGATCCCAAGCTCCGCCAGCTTTGCGGAAAGGAACGCCGCGTTGGTGTTTACTATGTCGCCCAGGAGAAGCTCCGTGCCAACACACAAAATTTCGGCAGTTTCTATCTTTTTCATGTTTGCCTCCAAAAAATTTCATCACCTAATTTTACCACGGAGAAGCAGTGTTCGCAAGGTGTTTTTAAAATTTTACAGTGCCTTTTAAAAGTTTTGGTCAAGCTTTTTCAAAAGCTTGCGCGGTGGAGGCGGCGGGCGCCTCCTCGCCCTCCGCAGAGGGCGAAACGTCCTTCTCGGCGTTTCTTTTTGCTAAGCTTTTTCTTTGCGCCTTTTGCCGCCAAAGAAAAAGCGGATTTTAAGTTTAGGTGAGCTTCGCCGCTGTTAAAAAATCTTTGCGGAGGTTTTTCTTTGTCTCATTTCTCTTGTTTCTTCTTTCGCAAAAGAAGAAACAAGAGAAACCAGACGGAAAGAGAAAAAAGAAGAAAGGCTTTCGCCCTCGCAACACGCAAAAGTGAAATTATCTCACCCCATTCGGAGGCTCGA
>JAZODH010000058.1:0-125515 GCA_045596925.1 Eubacteriales bacterium | reverse complement strand
AGAGGGAAGTCCCTCTACGTCGCCCGACATTTCGATGACGGTCGTTGCGTTGATGGTCTCAATGGCGGTCTTTACTGTCTGAGCCTCGTCTTCTGTGCACTCAGTCAGCGCGTTGCCCTCGTTGTCGACACCGATGAACTTATCGCCGAGAACGCAAACGTAGCCTGCCTTGTTGTCGGCTTGGTAGATGGCGTCAATGCCTTCGATGACTTCAACAAAGAAATATTTGGTAAATTTATCTTCTGCCGTGGGCAGTGCACTGTTGAGGTTGTCTGCCAGGATCTCCTCCTCCGTGCGGGTGTCAATAGACGCGCCGCCGAGAATGAGGACGGTGTTCAGCGCGTCCTTTACAGCCGAGCGATATGCCGCGGTGGTCTTTGTCGCGCCCGAGATTATCTCGACCATGTCAACGTCGTCGGCAGTCTTGCCAACGAGCGCGGGTGCAAATGAGCTTGCGGCCGCGCCGCCGATAGACGGTGTTTCGGAGGACGAGAGGATCTTTGATCCTGCAACTGTGCCGTCCGCGCCGATTCCGCACATGATGACCATACCGGAGGAATAGCCGGTGGTGGTGAGTTGTACCACGTGACCACCGTTTGATGCACGGTAAACGGCAGTAACGGTGGAGGGAAGAGTGTAAGCACTCATGTCCACGGTCTCAAAGCTTCCGCCGTCGGGCAGGATCTCCAAGAGAGCCGCATTGGCGTTTGCTTCCTCATTTTGTTTTATAATAGGTGCTGTGATAGAGTTGGTCAGCGCCATAACGATAGACACAACGGCGCATATGCTGACCAGAACTATAATACTTTTAATTGATCTTTTCATGACTTCCGACCTCCGAAAACCTTAAATGCTCCAAGCTTTTCGATATATGGAGTCAGTATGTTCATAAACAGGATAGCAAATGACACGCCCTCGGGATATACGCCGAAATAGCGGATAAGGAATGTGAGCAGACCCGCGCCCAGACCGAATACCAGCTTGCCAAGGGGCGTGGGAGGTGAGGTCACGTAGTCGGTGGCCATGAAGATAGCGCCGATAAAGAGTCCGCCCGACAGGATAAGTGCGAGAGCGGTAGTCGCGCTGCCCTCAAGGGCAAAGGACAAAAGGAACACGCTTCCTATGTATGCTACGGGGATGTGCCACGTAATAACACGGCGAATGAGCAGATAGATAAAGCCCACGGTAAGAGCCGCCGCACTGACCTCGCCGATAGCGCCGCCGGTCTTGCCGATGAACAGATCGAGAAGAGAGGGAACAGTACCCTGGCCGATCTGAGCAAGGGGCGTTGCGCCCGAGGCTGCGTCAACACCTGCGGGGAAAGCGGCCTTTGCCATGCTTCCGAATGAAACGAGCATGAAAACGCGCGCCGTGATGGCAGGGTTTACCGGGTTGCGTCCGATCCCGCCGAACAGGCATTTGACCAGGATTATAGCGAACACACAACCCACGATACATTGCCAGATCGGAATGTTTGCGGGGAGGTTGAGCGCCAGAAGAAGTCCCGTGACGGCGGCACTCAGATCGCCTACCGTCTGGTCTTTCTTTGTAATAAGATTGAAAAGTGCTTCAAGGAGCACGCATGATGCCACGCATACTGCCACAACAAGCAAGGATCGCAGACCGAAGATGACCGTACCCACGATAGTAGTGGGAAGGAGCGCGATGAGAACGTCGCGCATGATGGCGGACGTGGATCTTCCGCTGTGGATGTGTGGAGATGCGGATACGTGGAGCAGATTATCCATTTTTCGAAGCCTCCTTTGCTTTTTCGTCACGGAGAAGCTGTTTTGAGAGAGAGTTGGTCTGAACCAAGGGACGGTTTGCGGGACAGATGAAGCTGCAGCAGCCGCAAAGCATGCAGGTGTCCACCGACAGGCGCGTCAGCGCCTCCGCGTCCTTTTTCTTGTAAGCGAGCAGGATCTCCGCGGGGTAAAGACCGAAGGGACAAACGTTTGTGCAAGCACCGCAGCGAATGCAGGCGGTGGTCTTGGGGAGCTTTGCCTCCTTTGCGGTAAGTGCGATGACGGCGTTGGTACTCTTGAGCACGGGAACGTCGGCACCGGGAACGGCAACGCCCATCATGGGGCCGCCGTAGAGTATCTTTTTTGGCTCTGCCTTCAGTCCGCCGCAGAGGTCGAACAGAGCGGAAAGAGGTGCTCCGATGGGAGAGATCACGTTTTTCGGCTCTGCCACGGCGCCGCCGTCAACGGTGACGCATTTTTCTACCAGAGGCATGCCTGTTTTCAGATAAGTACCGATAGCGGCAACGGTGGTGCAGTTGCAGACGATGCAGCCAACGTCAATGGGAAGCTTGCCCGTTTCGATGACCTTTTTAGTGGTGTGGTAGACCAGCACCTTTTCACCGCCCTGGGGATAGATCTGGGGAAGCACCTTTACCTCGCAGCCCTCTATCTTCTGTGCCATTGTGCGCATCGACTCGATAGCTTTCTTTTTGTTGCTTTCGATGCCGATAATAATGCGCTTCAGCCCGAAATGCTTTTTCAAGGCAAGGAGGGCGTATTCCATATCGTCGGCGCGCTCGACCATGGTAAGAGAGTCGCTTGTGATATAAGGCTCGCACTCTGCGCCGTTGATAATAAATTCCTCGATCTTCTCGGGGTCTACGTTCCACTTGACGTAGGTGGGGAAGCCTGCGCCGCCAAGACCTACGACTCCGCTCTTTCTGATAGCCTCGATCAGATCCTCGCGGGAATCTATTGTGGGAGCTGTAATATTTTCGTCGGGGGTCATCTCCCCGTCCGATTCAATGATTACGGCAGGACAGGTGCTGCCGTTTGAGGTAAGAAATTCGGTGATCTTCGTAACCTTGCCCGAAACGCTTGCGTAGATAGGCGAGGAGAGTCCGCCTGCGCCTTCGGCTACAAGGGTGCCGACCTTGACAAGATCGCCCACCTTGACTACGGGCACTGCAGGTGCGCCGATATGCATCTGCATGGGCAGAGTTACCGATTTTACTTCGGTCAGCCGCTTGGCAGGCTTGTCAGCGGTGTTTTTTCTGTGCGGTGTATGAACGCCGTGTAAAAAAGCCATTTGTTTTATACCTTTCCGTTAAAAATTTCACAGATTTTGCGTGATATTTTTGTACATATTATATAGTTTTCAACATATTGTATCATTTAATATCGTTTTTGTCAACACCAATATTTATCCAATGAACCGTATTGACAAAATTCGTCGAAAGGTATATAATATCCTTATCCATATCGCCTGCTTGGAGGACGAAAATGAATACATTACATGATTTTATTGAGCTTATTCTCCCGTACATGATCTCGGTTCTGGAGATCATTGGTATAATTATTGTTTTTTGGTCCGGAATATACGGATTTTGGCAGTATTTCCAGAATACGTTTATGAAAAAGAAGTACGATCTGCAAACCAACCTTGCAAACGGACTTGCCATGGGTCTGGAATTCAAAATGGCGGCGGAGATCCTTCGTACCGTACTTATACAGAGCCTGGACGAGCTTTATATGCTCGGCGCGGTAATTCTGCTCCGCGCATTGCTCAGCTTGCTTATCCACTACGAGATCAAGCACCCTAAAAAGGATAAAAAAGGCAGTTCGGAAAATGAGGAGTGACATAAAAAGAGAGACCTTTCGGTCTCTCTTTTTTATATGCCGTAGGTTCCCGTGGATGGGTCTCGGAATATGCCGATTTGCGGTGTGAAGAAGGTAAAAAGCACGAAGAGCAGGGCGATAAGGCAAAGGGCGATGAGCGCCGACCTGCCCGATTTGCACACGAGCCTTTGTGAATTGAAAATCCGTGTTTCGTAGATATAGACAGCCGCCGCCGACACAAAGAAAATGGCGATGTTCAGCCAGTCGGGGGATTTTTCCACCGCGCCGTTGTAGGTGTAGAACAGGATCGGAATTAGTGCGATGCCCAGGAGCGTTCCCCGAATCTTTACGCACCAAAAATCCTGACGGTCGCGGAAGAAAAAGCTTTGCACCACGGCGAAAATAAACAGGGACCAGAAAAGGAGTTTCATGTGCTCCCAGGTGGACTCGTTGACCGATGAAAATGGCGCGATCCATGCAGCCTCCCCAAACCAATCGTACAAAAAATGAAGCAGAGTGCCGCCAAGTGACGTTGCACCAAAGCCGACCCACTGCCACAGTCCGATAGATCTTTTCATATTGATACCTCTTGAATGATTTTTTGAAAAGTATATTCAAGAAGGGATGTTTCTATTCATTTTTTCTTTTGAAGTTGAAAAAACAGAAAATATGTGGTAAAATAAAGAAAAAACGGAGGACGAATATGAATACAAGAGAAGCTATCGCAAAGAGAAGATCCACCAGAGCATATATGCCAAAGCAAATATCCGAGGAGGAGCTTGGTGCCATTCTGGACGCGGCAAACGCCTCGCCCATTGCTATGGCGCTTTACGGAACGCTGCATATCACCGTGGTGCAGGACGAGAAGATAATAAAGCGCATAAACGACCTGACTTCCGAGATGTTTTCCCGCCTGTCAGGCAAGAAAAGGGACACAGATTTTGGCGCGAAGACCATGATCTTCGTATCCACGAGCGGCGAGGGGCTTTCGCCCGAAATGGCGTTTGCCAACGTTGGAATAGTCGTGGAAAACATGGTGCTTGCGGCCACCGATATGGGTGTTGCGAGTGTTATATTGGGCGGCGCGCCGAGAGTCATGGTAAAGGACGAGGAGCTGATGCGCGCTCTTGAAATTCCTGAGGGATTTAAGCCCATACTTGGCGCTGCATTCGGCTATGCCGTGACCGAGGAGGCTCCCAGAGCGCATAGCATTTCGGTGAATAGGGTCTGAGTGTACGGAGCGACGGATCAGCGAGCT
Source organism: Eubacteriales bacterium (assembly GCA_045596925.1). Taxonomy (GTDB): domain Bacteria; phylum Bacillota; class Clostridia; order Oscillospirales; family CAG-272; genus SIG710. The sequence goes on along the minus strand of JAZODH010000058.1, from coordinate 120,673 downwards.
TGCGAGCGTCCAAGACTTTGGAGCTTAGTTTTGCGCCAAAGTTTGCGGAGAAATAACGCTTGGTATCAAAGCTAGACAAGAAGCAAGATGCCACCAATCTGCGTAGCAAATTGTGTAACACCCATCAAAAAACTGTGTAACAGGGCGTAAAAAAGAGCGTTTTTGAAACACACTCAAAAACGCCCTGAAAGCCTTATAAAATAAAGAAAAACGGGAATCGTCAGATTCCCGTTTTTCTGGTCTGAGTGACAAGACTTGAACTTGCGGCCTCTACCACCCCGAGGCCGAAAAATTATGGAAACATGTATTAAAATGGGATATTTGCACAATAAAAAATGGTAAAAAATATAGTAACAGAAGAGAGATCCTATGCGAATTTGCTAATAAGATTTTTAATGAAAAACTTATTGCGTAACAAGTTGCGTAGCAAATAGGGTGAGATTGCGTAGCAGGGAAATAGACTAATAATGCATACATTTCTGTTGATCATTCGTTTGGGGCAATGACAGACCCGCAAATTATCTTTGCTTAGGGAACTTTAAACAAAAAAACAGAACAAATGGAACAAAAAATGTGCAAAATACCTTTGATTTTGTATATTTTATGTTTATTTTTGGTATTCCCAAACTGTACCGCTTGGGTTATAATATGTACGGACAGGGCGTGTTTTGGTAAAAGTACGTTCCTTGTTTACCTTCAATGTAATTTAGGAACATTCACAAAAAAAGAAACGGCTGATTTGTTGGAATTGACGATTTTGGCAAAGGTCTATTGTGTGCGGAATAAAAAAATGATATAATAGGTTGATTTTTTATTGCATTGAATATGTAAAATACCCCCGAGTTCGAAAATCAAAGTTTCAAAGTCGCTCGGCGGCAGAACGGAGAATTTATGAAGAGAAACACGAAAACACTATTGTTCCTTGTGACGCTCGTATGCGTTGTGGCAGCTTTTGCCGTGTGCGCATTTGCATCCGATACGGCGTTTGACTACACAGGTGTAGCCGGTGTTACGACCTACGTAGACCAACCCGGCTATGACGATATCTACTATTCTAAGACCGAGGGCTTTTGGTTTTGGCAGACCACGACCTATGGCAACTGGATCCAGGTCGCGACGAGCTCATCTTCAAACAAAAAGGATAACGGCGACGGCGCATACAATGCGCACGGTGACCTGCATTACGGAAGCGGATATAAGGCTTACTATAACGGTGAGACCAAAACTCTCGTTATTATAGGTGCCAGTGCATCTTCGCTACCTACCGCAAGCTACGGACATACTACCAATACAACATTGGGTGTTTTTCCGAACTGGTGTACTCAAAACGCCTCAAAGGTTGAGCACGTTGAGTTCCGTAATATGGCGGGCTTTAACTATTCGGGCTATATTATCAGCCCTCTTAAGAACGTGAAGACCATAAAGGTCGATTCGGCGGCATCATCGCTTAACGGAACCAAATCGGATACCGCCGTATTTGCAAGCCTGACATCTCTGACTACCGTTGGCTGGGGCTCATGGGCAAGTGACGGTACCTGGACCGCATCCTCCTATTATGAGGACGGAGTTGTAGACCTGAGAGGTCACAAAACTCTTAATCCCGGATACACCAGCTCAAAGGACGTACCCGATCTCACTTTGTATCTGGGGGCGGCAATCAGAAAATCCACCTCGGTAAAAAAGGTTATTCTTCCCAAATCCCTCACAACGGCGGATAGCACAAAGGTGCTTTGCCTGAAGCTGTCTGACGGATCAAGTAGCTTTCCTCTTTATGATGGAAGCGGGAACGTGGCATCGGGGTCTGTTGGTTATCAGTTGAGAAATACGTCGACGGGCGCGATTGCTTACAACACAAGCAGTACAGTGCCCTCGGGCTGGGAAGCAGTCAAGCTTGTCGCCAATGAAATAGCGCCTTATAACGGACAGTTTGAGGATATGATCGCATATGATTTTGCATATGGCGCAACATCTCTTGAAACCGTTGTAGTCCCTGCCGGAGTAACGCTCCACAGGATCTATAAGAACGCATTTGCCGGTTGTACGTCTCTGCGCGAGATCATTATTGAGGGCGACGTTGCTGACAATTTCACTATTGACGTCGGTGCATTTGGCCCCGGCACGGGCAACGTGTCCGAAGTTAAGATCTACATAAGCGGAACAAGGAATCAGAGACTTATCAACAATGCGCTTTCTGCGGCGGGCTATACAGACCGCTCTAAGGTTATGGCGTTCTGTGAATCTGTTGAAAGCCCTATTGATGCTGACGGATTCCAGATAAAGATCAACACCGAATATAACGGTCTTCGCGGTCTTTTCACATTTGATGAGGGCTCAAAGTCAACCTATGCAGAGCTTGGATATAACTTTGTTGAGTACGGCGTTGTTCTATGCACAAAGACGGTCGCATCCCAGCATTCCGGCAAAGATGCGCTTCTTGCCAGCACAAATTCAAAGGTAAAGAAGATTGTTGTGGAAAACGTTGACGGCACGGGCGAAAACCGTTGGGTCAACTACGAAAAGAGACAGTTCTGCATTGCTTTGACGGGAATTCCCGAGGGCAACAGCATGGACGACGTCTATTTCCTGGCGTACAGCACGTGGACGGACGATTCGGGCGCAAAGTATAACTTATATACCGAGTATATTGCCGCAGACGAAGAACCCTATGCTAACATTTACGAGGTTACTCTCGGACTGTTCAAGAACGGTCTTGTAAACACCGAGACTATCGAAAACGCGGACGGTAACGCAGACGCGATCCTTTGGAAGACTCTCAAGAAGGGTGCCGTTAACATCGCAAAGAGTGCGTTCGGAACTGTCGGAACACCTAAGAACTCTTCCTCCTCCACAACCTACAAGCTTAACGTCAGCGCAACCTATAACAGCGACGGAAGCTTTACTTATCTTGACCTTCCCCTTCATGCTATGACGGGCGCAAACGGCTCGAATTATTCCTATAATCCCTCAAACTTTGAGGAGACCGCGTCCACGAACGTGCTTTGGTCGCTCTATCAGGACGGTGACAATTTCGTTGCTGTCTACCGTCGCGACCCCGAAGCGGCGGACGATGCAGTGGCATTCCTGCCCACTCAGACCATTCAGGCGAACAACGGAGTTCACCCCTTCAGAGAAAATTACGGTGCACTTGCTACAAACAAGGTTGTGGGCAACGTGACCATTTATTCTCCCGTCCTTTCCGCGACCAATGCGGCAAAGGTAAAGACTCTGGTCATTGACTACGGTGTAAATTCCACCGAAGCGAGAACCTCAAGAAACGGTTCCTTCGCTCTGGCTAACGCAAAGTACACGGAGACCATCGTTTACCCCAATGATTTCAAGGTAAACACCTCATCTCAGTCACTCTTCAGAAATAATACCAACCTCAAAAACGTGATCTGGGCAAACAAGCCTGCCGACACTCAGGCGCAGAAATATCATATGGGCGACGTTGAGGGTAATCTTTCAAGCCTGGTCGATCTTCGCGGTATGGGTGCCATTCATCCCGAGGCCGCATTTATGGACAGCGGTATAGAAAATATGGTATTTGTCGGCTACAGCGCGGACAGCCATACTCAGACCTATGCGGGCATGAAATCTCTGAACCGCGTCTGGATCGACGGTGAGGGTCAGACCACCGCGCCCGCTGAAAAGACAGTTGATCTGACGGGCGACACCAAGGTCACAAAGCTTGGCAGACAGTGCTTTGCCTTTGCTGCAGACGACTACACGGTAAAGCTTTCCGACAAGGTTTCCACCGTTTCCACCGCCGGTACAAGCGGATCTTATATGAGCGCTTTTGCTGCCACATTCGGTGCAAAGCACATATTCGTTAACGTGGAAGCTCCAAATGCGGCATTCCCCGCATCCTTCTATGATTATTATCTGTCCTTCATTGAGACGGATTACAGAACGAATGCAAACAACGTTTGCGTAAACGGCAAGTTCTACTTTGAGATCGCCGAGGACGTTTGCTTTGAGGGAGAGAGCTTCCTTGAGATCTTCCCCGAGCTTCCCGCACAGGTAAACCGCGATTTCACTTATAAGGTTACCGTTCACCAGGGAAGCGAATCTGCAACGCTCCCCGTATACAACCACACCATGTTTAACGGTGTAGGCGACCGAGGAGTCGGCGCGGATATGTACCGCAGATACAGTACCTTCGGCTTTACGGGTGAACAGGTAAGAGTTGACATCAAGGTCGGCACCGACTTTACGTCTTACGGTATTATTCCTTCCGTGAAGAATTTCGAGTCTTCCTTCGACGCAAGTACGGGCACTATCTCCGTATATCTTGACGAGCCCGATTACTTCGGTATCCGTCTTGACGACGACGATAATTCTATCATCTCTATTTTCGCCGAAAATCCCGAGTATCCTCACGTTACCAACCTTGTAAACGGCAAGGGCGGTGCTATCGTCTTCGAGTCGGGTACATGGTATAAGCCCACCCACGGTGACGGAATCACGCAGACCACCTCCGAGCATACGGGCGCTCTCTGGATCGAAACCCCCGATACAGCGGTTTATATCAAGCCCGGTGCAGTAGTCTACGGAAGAATCAGATTTACATCAGCGGCAGTCGGATCCTCTGTGGTCGGCTACGGCGCGATCATCGACTGCTTTGCGGATAACCGCGTTATGGATATCCGCCAGGGTGGAACCGAGGGCGGAGGTATGTACAATTCTGCCTATAAGTGCCAGATGATGCAGAGCAGCGCTTCCAACTTCCTCTACGACGGCCCCACCATCATGGACGCGCGAAGCTTCCACGTGGTTTTGGGCGGAACCAACGTTCGCATCCGTAACTATAAGGCCATGTCTTCGATGATGACAACCGACGGTATTACCGATGGTGTAAAGGCGAACGGTGTGTTTGAGCACTGCTGGCTGTACGTCGGCGATAACGCGCTCGTTATCAGCGGCTCTACCGGCTCTTATTATAACGATATCGTTATCGGAACCACCTGCGCGGCTGTGTTCCCTCAGGGTAACGTTACCAATGCGTTGCTTGAGAATATTTCCGTATTCCGTTCCAACGACGGTATTATCAACCATCGCTATAACCCCAACAATAAGGACCTTACCTTGACTATGACGGTCCGCAACTTCGATTGCGTTGACACTATCAACTATCCTCAGTTCTGGTCGGGCTACAAGATGGGTATGTCCACACAAAAGGTCATCAATTTTGAAAACGTTACTCTGCCTTATTCCTCCGGTGTTACCAATCCTCATTCCGAGTCGGTGAACAACACCTGGGCAACAAAGAACGTCCTGATTGAGATCACTCAGCCCGAGGGAACCACCTGCGGAAACTACACCATGAACTTCGTCAACACTTATATGAACGGCGTTCTCCTTGATAGCGAGGACAAGGCTGTGATCTCGGTTACACTCCCCTCTGACGTGGCGGGTGCTTACATGAAGTATACCTTCGGTAAGGCGAATAACGGCTTCACTCCTCCCACGAGACAGAAAAAGACCGTAAACTATACCGCAACGAATAAGGTATATATCGGAACTCTTCTCACGCACTTTGACGAGGACGTTATCATCGAGGGCACCACATTCTATCTGCCCGCAAATGAGATCCTGACAAAGCTCCGCACCACCGTCAAGCCTACTACCGTTACAAAGAACGGTATCGCTTACGTGGCTCACACCACGCTCAAGACCAGCGGTGCGGCCTCGAACGTAGCTGTCAGCGGCGGCAACCTGACCATCACTCCCGTTGCTCCCTCTGCTACCACTAACCTTATTATTCAGAACTCGGGACTTGTTACCCGTGAATACGAGTCCACCTGCTACAACATCGACCTGGTACAGAAGGATGGCGTAATGTATGCTTATCCTACCTCCTCCGGATATAACGGCGGTATCTGCTACAATATGACCGAGGAGATCAGAATGTACGGCGCGGGTACTTATAAGATAACGCTCAAGGCTATGTGTCAGATAAACGACGGCGGTGCATATAGCCCCGTTAAGCTCATGTTCAACTATGATACTGCGGCAAAGTATACGAAGAACGAAAAAGCTTTCACTCTGACAGCTGATTGGACCGAATACACCTACGAGTTCACGGTTACAGAGGATATGCTCAAGAACGGCATAAGCTTTGGTGCCGTCGGAATTGCGGCATCTGGCAACGTTCCTGTTCAGTACTATGCCGTTAAGGATATGACGGTAACAAAAATCAGTTGATACACAATAAAACAAATGAACAAGTCCGTTAAAAACGGACAATAGACAAAAGCCCCCTTGATGTGGTAGAATTAAGATACCATATCAAGGGGGAAATTTTATGCCAAGACAATATACAAAAATCGAACAATATGAAGAAACAATATTGCAAATGAAAGCAAACGGATGTACAAGGAGAGAAATCGCAGAAAAGGTAGGAATAACACCTGACCAAGTGCATCAGTTTCTATGCCGTTACAATCGAAAGCAACGTAATATGAAGGTCGGTATTTTACCAAAGAACTAAATGCAGAAGATAGTGGAAACCGCAAATTTATTATGGTGCAATTGCCCGAAGAAACTGATGAAAAATCAGAAGCATATAAGTCTAGCAATGGTGACAAATGCGGAGATCGCATTAAACACTTGCTTAATGTCGGTGTTGATTCGACGGACATGAAAAAGAAACTATGCACAAACTATGCACAAAACCCGTTTTCGCCTCGATTTTAATAACAAAAAGTGTAGAGGCCCAATCTCGTAACAACGGCGAAAAACAGAGAAAAAACGAGACAAAAAAGAAAACGGAAGATTTTATCTCCCGTTTTCTTGGTCTGAGTGACAAGCTTACGAACTTAGTTTTGCGCCAATGCTTGATGTAAATTTAATGCCGACCACAGCGCAAAACGAGCAAATGCGTGCCGCATTTGCGAAGCACTTCGTCGTGAAAACTTCAAATAAAACAAAGTCAGGGTAAACACGAGTTTACCCTGACTTTGTTTGGTCTGAGTGACAAGACTTGAACTTGCGGCCTCTACCACCCCAAGGTAGCGCGCTACCAGCTGCGCCACACCCAGATTTACAACATTTGAAATTATACCACCTCTTTTTTCTTTTGTCAAGGCTTTTTGAAAAAATATTGTCATTTTTGTTCAAAAAGAACACTCTGTCGTAGCGGTCGCCGCCGTTTTTGGGCAAAAAAATTGAGATTTTGATTTATCTACCTTATTTTATATTGCTTTTTGGTTTTTTTTGTGCTATAATCCGCTTGAAAATCAAAATTCAATGTGCCTCGGCACGGAAAGGGCGTTCTTTACCATGGATATGACCGAATTTCTTCCGATCGAAAACGAAAAACCCCTTGACCGTCTTCCCGCAGACGGCGGTTATACAAGTATCTTCCGCACCATCGCGTGCGTTGGCGACTCTCTCTCATCAGGCGAGTTCGAGGGGCTTGACGAGGAAGGCAAAAAGAGCTTTCACGATATGTTTGACTATTCCTGGGGACAGTTTATGGCCAGGGCGGCGGGGGTAAAGGTCTACAATTTCTCCCGCGGCGGCATGACGGCAAAGGCATATATGCAGAGCTTTGCCGAGCAGAAGGGCTTCTGGGATCCCGAGCTGAAGGCGCAGGCGTACATTATTGCTCTCGGCGCAAACGACGTCAGACCTGCCAACGCAGATTTTCTGGGCAAGGTTGAGGACATCTGCCCCGAGGACTACACAAAGAACGCCGACAGCTTTGCGGGATATTACGCGCAGATCATTCAGCGCTACAAGGAGATCCAGCCAAACGCTCGCTTCTTCCTTATGACAAAGCCTCGCGGTAGCGGTGAGGAGTACAACGCGCTTGCCGGGAAATTCCGCGATCTGATCTGCGATATAGCCGATTTATTTGACAACACTTACGTTATCGACCTTTACACATACGCACCTGTGTTTGGCAGTGAGTTCAGAAAGAACTTTTTCCTGGCCGGCCACATGAACCCTTGCGGCTACAAGCTGATATCGCGCATGGTAATGGCGTACATCGACTATATCGTCCGCCACAATATGCAGGATTTTAAGCAGATCGGCTTTATGGGAACACCGTTCTATAACTGCAAGGAGAAGCTGTGACGGGAGTAACAAAATACGTAAACGTTTTCCACGGGTGCGGGAACATTGATCTGCCGAAGCCCGAGGGGATCGCCGCCACCTGGTATTTTCTGAAGGCCCAGTGCGGAAACACGTTTCCTCACGCTGCGTTGCCCTTCGGCAAGATGACCTGCGGAACGTACAGCGGCGGGTACACAACGGGCCACGGTGAAAACGTCCCCAACTCCTGCGGACGTGACATTCCAAGGCTTCGTGAAAAGCGTATGATAAGGGGCTTTTCCCACCTGCATCAGAGTGGCGCGGGCGCTATCGGAATGTACTACAATTTTGCAGTGACCACACCCATGTATGGCACACTCCGCCCTGTTGAGGAGGAGACGCAAGACGAGGTGGGATACCCCGGATACTACGCCGTTACGTACGGTGAGAGCGGTATTCGCGCCGAGGCCACCGTGGCTGCCTCTACGGCGTTCCACCGATACCAAATGAACGGAGAGGGGCTTGTTTCCATTGACTTTTCAAACGACGGCCTCGACCGCTCATTTGGTCACAAGTATTACGGACTTGCCCGCAATGCTCGCATTACTCGGCTCTCGGATACGGAACTTGCGGCTCAGGTGACTATGCAGGGCGTGCCCATGTATTTTTACGCGGTCTGCCCCGAAAGCGCGGGTGCTTTCCTTTGGGAGGATTATCAGGCTGTCAAGGACGGCGAGCTCACCGAAAACGAGACGGAAAAGCGTTTCGGCGGTGCGTTTTGCGTGGCAGGGGACTGCAACATTCGTTTGACAATTTCTCTCGTGAGCCTTGAACACGCGAGAAAACTGGCTGAAAATGACGGTGATGACTTTGACACCGTGAGGGTACAGGCTGAACAGACGTGGGAGAAGCATCTTTCGGCCGTTGAGATCGAAGCGGACGAGAGGACCAAGCGGATCTTCTACTCAAATCTTTACCATTCGCTTATAAAACCCTGTGATTTCTCGGAAGAGAGCTTCCATTACGGCGAAGGCGCGTTTATGTGTGATCTTGCAACCATGTGGGATATGTACAAAACTCAGTTGCCTCTTGTTTTTACCTTATACCGTGCGGAAAGTGAGAAGATTCTTGAAACATTTGCGCGGCTTGGGCATAAGTACGATCGCCTTCCCGTGAACGTGACCTTGACGTCCTCGATGAACGTAGAAAATCAGCAGGCGAGAATGATAATGGAGCATTCGGTGGCAGACGGATATTTCCGAGGCATCGGCGCGGATTACCGCGCCCTGCTTGAAATTGCACGGCGCGACCTTGCCACAAGTCCGGAGTTTACGTCGGGCGGCAGGGCAGAGCGCTGGACACACCACCTTGACATGGCAGAGGCCTGCGGCGCCATGGCAGAGCTTGCACAGCGCCTGGGCGAAGACCCCGCACCCTTTTCCGAGCTTTCAGAAAGCTGGAGACAGGCGTTTGACGGTGAAACGGGCTTGCTTCGTTCCGATTCCGTTTACTACGAGGGCGACCTTTGGAATTATTCCTTCCGTCTGCTTCGTCAAATGGACGAGCGCGTAGAGCTTGCGGGTGGTGAAGAAAAGTTTGCCGAGCTTCTTGACCGCTTCTTCGGCTACGGTGCCGAGCCTGTGACACAACCCGTTGAGCACAACTGCTGGGAGTTTATTGAGAGGCGAGATTTCCACCGATTCGAGGGCTACAACAACGAGCCGGACATGGAGACGCCATATGCTTATCTTTGGACTGACAGAGCGGATCGCACCCGCGAAATTTTACATCTCGGCAGAAAATATATGTTCTGCGAGGGTGAGGGCGGACTGCCCGGTAACAACGATTCGGGCGGACTTTCTTCCTGTTACATCTGGAACGCTCTGGGAATCTTCCCCGTCAGCGGTCAGGACCTAATGCTGTTCGGACTTCCTGCGGTGGAAAGCGCCACGCTTCACCTGTCAAACGGCAGGGAGATGAGGATATCGGTCCGTAATTTCGATCCCGAAAACACTATGGTCCGCAGCATTACCTTCAACGGACGTAAGATCCAAAACAACATGATGACCGTGGGCGAAATGATGCAAGGCGGCCTGATAGAGTTTGAGATGTAAAGAAAATCGCCCGCAGAAAGAACTCTGCGGGAGATTTTTTGCGCCGTGGAAGTTTAAATAAAAAAACGATGGCTGAACGCCATCGTTTTTAAGTTCTGTGAAATTTTTGTCCGTCCAAGGATGTCCATCCGCTGTTTAGGGGGTATCAGGAACCCTTTGAAAAGGGTCCCTGTCGCTTCTTACTTTTTCACCAACCGCAGGGCATTGAGGTTTACGAAAATCGAGCTTAAGCTCATACAAGCGGCGGCTATCATGGGGGATAGGAGTATGCCGAAGGCGGGGTAGAGCACACCTGCCGCCACAGGTATGCCGATGACGTTGTAAAAGAACGCCCAGAACAGGTTTTCCTTTATTATCTTCATGGTCCGTGCGCTGAATTTTACGGCGTCGGGAACGCTTGTCAGGCTGTTTGAGGACAGGACGATGTCCGCGCTTTCAATGGCAACGTCTGTGCCGTTTCCGATTGCTATTCCCACGTCTGCGGCGGCAAGAGAGGGACTGTCGTTTATGCCGTCGCCCACCATGGCGATCCGCTTTCCCTCGGCGCGCCGTGAAAGCAGATATTCGGATTTTCCTGCGGGGGTCACTCCGCCCACGGCGTGGGAAATGGGCAGGTCTTTCTTTAACATATCGGCATTTTGCTGGCTGTCTCCTGTGAGCAGAACGACCTCAAGTCCCATTTCTGCCATGCGCTCAATGGCTTTGGCGGAGTCAGGTTTTATTTTGTCCGAGGCGTAAATGACGCCGAGAAATTCGCTCTCCGAGGCGAAATACATGGGAGTTCCCTCAGACGCTTGCGCCTGTGAAATATCAATTCCAAGCTCGCCCATAAAGGCGGCGTTTCCGCCGTAGTATTTTTGCCCGTTTATCGTTCCGCCGATGCCGCGACCGGGCACGGCTTTCTGGTCGGCTACATCGTACAGCCCGATCTCACCCGCATACTGCTCAATGGCACGCGCCAGAGGGTGCTCGCTGTTCTTTTCAAGAGACGCGGCAAGCTTGATAAATTCCCTTTCGTTTATATGAGAATATACCGCCGAAACGGTAGGCTTGCCTTCGGTGACGGTACCCGTTTTGTCCAGGATTACGGTGTCGATACGGCAAAGATTTTCCAGCGCCTCGGCGCTTTTGATTAGGATTCCTTTTCCTGCGCACGATCCCGTGGCAACGGTTATGGCTACGGGGGTGGCAAGCCCCAGCGCGCAGGGGCATGAGATGACCAGCACCGAAACGGCGCACCGCAGAGCAATGGAAATATCGCGCCCGAATATCACCCACGCAAGGAAGGTCAGAAGCGCGATCCCCATGACAACGGGGACGAAAATTCCCGCAACGCGGTCGGCAACTCTTGCCACGGGAGCTTTTGTGGCACTTGCGTTTTCAACAAGCCCAATTATTTTGGCGAGGGTGGTCTCGGACCCTACTCGGTCGGCACGGATCTTCAGCACTCCCGCGCCGTTGACGGTGCCACCCGTGACGGTGTCACCTGCGGATTTTTCTGCGGGTATGCTCTCGCCCGTTACTGCCGATTCGTCGATGGCGGAAAGTCCTTCTATGACCGTTCCGTCGGCGGGAACCTTTTCACCGGGGCGTACTATTACAATGTCACCGGGGACTATCTCCTCGGTGGGTATATTAAATTCCTTGCCGTCGCGGAGCACCGTGGCGGTCTTGGGAGAAAGGTCCATGAGGCGTCGTATTGCCGCGCCTGTTTGACGGCGGGATCGGGACTCGAGGGCCTTGCCGACCGTTACCAGGGTCAGTATCATTGCCGCGCCGTCGTAGTAGAGATTGTGCGCTGCGTGGTGATTGCCTTGCAGCACGAAAAACGTCTCGGCCAGACTATATACCATAGCCGCCGCAACTCCCACAGATACCAGGCTGTCCATGTTGGGATGGCCGCGGAAAAGCGCGGGGATACCCGACGAGAAAAACCTGAAATTTACGGCGATCACGGGCAGGGTCAGCCCAAGCTGAACAAGCGCGAAAGCGACAGGGTTTTCCTTCATTGAAATGAACGCAGGGACGGGGAGACCCATCATCTCACCCATGGCAACGTACATCAAAATTATCATAACAGGCAGGGAAATGAGCAGTCTGAGTCCTTCGCGGCCGTCCTTTTGCTCTGTTCTGCCCTCGTAGGGCGACGCCTTGAAGCCCGCCTTTTTCACGGCGGTCATTATTGCTTCTCTTTTGATCTTATTTTCGTCATAGTCACATATCATGAACGCTCCGTCCAGATTGACGGTCACTTCACAGACTCCGTCAAGCCTTGATACCGCGTGCTCGGTTGCCGCAGAGCAGGCGGCGCATTTCATGCCCGTGACACTGAATTTTTCCTTCATTTGAAGACCTCTTTTCTTATTCTGTCTCAATTATATAGCAAATTTTATTTTTTGTCAACGATTCGCCGTATGGTCAAAACCCATAAAATAAACTTCCTATATTTGATGTTATCGTGCAAAAAAATTACTTGACTTTTGCCGTAAAATGGGGTAAAATAAGATGTATCGTTGTTTCGGCTCGAAACGACGCTGTCCGGGATTTGTAAAAGCTGCGGCTTTTATAGATAAATACGATCCTCGGCACACTCAAACCGCGGATCGAAAAACATTTGAGGAGGAACGTTAAAATGTTCAAGAAAGTTTTATCCCTTATTCTTGCAGCAGCTCTGCTCTGCACAGTTGCTATGTCCTTCGCATCCTGCGGCAAAGACGACGCAGACCTGAAGGGTATGAGCGAGTCCCCTCTTGACATTCCCGAGCTCAAGGCTGATTTCACAGTCCCCGAGAATTTCAAGATCGGTTTCATCTGCCTGCACGACGAATCTTCCACCTACGACCTGAACTTCATCAACGCAGTTCTGCGTTACCAGGAAGCTCTCGGTCTCAAGAACGAGCAGGTTATCATCAAGAGAAACATCGAAGAGACAGAGAAGTGCTATGAAGCTGCTGTTGACCTTGTAAGCCAGGGCTGCAACATCATCTTCGCAAACTCCTTCGGTCATGAGCCCTACATCGCTCAGGCTGCTGAAGCTTACCCCGACATTCAGTTCTGCCATGCAACAGGCGTAACTGCGGCAGACAAGGGTCTTGCTAACTTCCACAACGCATTTGCTTCCATCTACCAGGGCAGATATCTTGCAGGTATCGCTGCAGGTCTCAAGCTCAACGAGATGATCGAGGCAGGCGAGATCACGGCTGAGCAGGCTAAGATGGGTTACGTTGGCGCATACACATACGCTGAGGTTATTTCCGGTTACACATCCTTCTACCTTGGCGCAAAGTCCGTTTGCCCCTCCGTTACTATGGACGTTCAGTTCACAGGCTCTTGGTATGACGTAACATCCGAGAAGAACGCAGCCGAGGCTCTTATGGCAAGAGATTGCGTTCTCATTTCTCAGCACGCTGACTCCATGGGCGCTCCCGGCGCTTGCGAGGCTGCAGGTGTTCCTAACGTTTCCTACAACGGCAGCACATACGATGCTTGTCCCGAGACATTTATCGTATCCTCCGCTATCAACTGGGCTCCTTACTATATGTACATCACAAAGTGCTTCGCTGAAGGCACAGACATCGCTCCCAACTGGTGCGGCGGTATCGAGGAAGGCTCTGTAGTTCTTACAGGTATCAACCTCGACGTTGCAGCTGAGGGTACGGTTAAGGCTATTGAGGATGCTATCGCTGCTTTCAAGGCAGGCACTCTCAACGTATTCAACACAGCTAATTTCACAGTAGAGGGCAAGACTCTCACAACAGAAGATGATGCGAACATCAGTGACGGTTACTACCACGAGTCCGAGGCTATATCCGCTCCCTCTTTCGCTTTCAATATCGACGGTATTACACTTCTCAACACGGAGTTCTAATTTTTCTGCGGGTAATTCCCGTTGCCTTTCAGGCGGAGCCTTGCCGCTCCGCCTGATTGTGTTTTACTATGTAAATTTTTTGCGCGGAGGAAACACGTGAATACTACTGTTGCTCTTGAACTGAAAAACATATCAAAGCGATTTGGTGACAAATACGCAAACAAGAACGTTGACCTTACCCTCCAAAAAGGGGAGATCCTTGCCATTCTGGGCGAAAACGGAAGCGGCAAAACGTCAATGGTGAATATGATCGCGGGTATCTATTACCCCGACGAGGGAGAGATCTTTGTTGACGGCAAGCCCGTCGTTATTACATCCCCTAAGGACGCCTTCAAGTACAAGATCGGAATGATACATCAGCATTTTAAGCTTGTTGATGTCTTTTCCGCCAGCGAAAATATTGTCCTGGGTATAAAAGAGCAGGGTAGATTCAAGATGGCGCAGGTGGACCGGAGGGTCGCCGAGATCACTCAAAAGTACGGATTCCAGTTGGATCCAAAGAAAAAGATACACGAAATGTCTGTTTCCGAAAAGCAGACGGTCGAGATAGTAAAGGTGCTCTATCGCGGTGCCGATATACTTATTCTCGACGAGCCCACAGCCGTTCTTACTCCTCAGGAGATAGAAAAGCTGTTTGACATTCTCCGCCGTATGCGCGACGACGGAAAATCTATCATAATCATAACCCACAAGATGAACGAGGTCCTCTCGCTCTCGGACAGGGTTGCGGTAATGCGCCGCGGTGAGCATATTGCTACCGTTGAGACGGCGCAGACAAACGAAAAAGAACTCACCGAAATGATGATGGGCGAAAAAGTGGAATTGAATATCGAACGTACCGAGCCGAAAAATGTAAAAGATCGGCTGGTCGTTGAAAATATATGCTCCAAAAACTCGGACGGCATAACAGTGCTCGACCATGTGTCCTTTACAGCCCGCGCAGGCGAAATTCTGGGCGTTGCGGGTATCGCGGGATCGGGTCAGCGTGAGCTGCTTGAATCTATCGCGGGACTTTACCACATAGATCAGGGCAGTATAACTTATCACAATCCCGAGACCGATGCGGAGGAAAATCTCCGAGATAAAACACCTCTGCAGATCTCTCAGCTTGGAGTGCGCCTTTCCTTTGTTCCCGAGGACCGTCTCGGCATGGGACTTGTGGGCAACATGGATATCGTTGATAACGTGATGCTCCGAAGCTATAAGAGGGGAAGGTCCATCTTCCTTGACCGTAAGAATCCCCACGATCTTGCGATGGAGCTGATCGAGGAGCTTAATATCCTGACTCCCGATGAGCACACCCCCGTGCGCCGTCTGTCGGGAGGTAATATCCAGAAGGTTCTGGTCGGACGCGAGATCGCGGCGGCACCCTCGGTATTTATGGCGGCTTATCCCGTTCGAGGACTTGACGTTAACGCATCGTACAGTATATACAACCTGCTGAACAAGCAGAAGGAGCTTGGAGTTGCGGTCATCTTCGTCGGAGAGGACCTTGACGTTCTTCTTGAGCTTTGCGACAGGATAATGGTAATTGCTTCGGGTCAGGTGACGGGAATCGTCGATGCCAGAAGCGCCACAAAGGAAGAGATCGGTCTTCTTATGACAAAACACAATACACAAGGAGGAAGCTCGAATGAATAAGCAGGAACGCATCAAAAAGAACACAGAGCCCCTCTTTCACATAACCAAGCGCAGTAACATCAGCTTCGGACGCGCCATTCTCATAAGATGCCTGGCGATACTTGCGTCTGTCGTTATTATGTCCCTTGTAATGTTCCTTTTGGCAAAGGAAAATCCTGTAACACTCATTAAGTCTATGTTTGACGGCGCGTTTGGAACTCCTCTGCGTATCTGGATCCTTTTCAGCGACACAGCTATATTGCTTGGTATCTCCCTTGCGCTCACACCGGCGTTCAAGATGAAATTCTGGAACTGCGGCGGTGAGGGACAGGTAATGGTCGGCTCGCTCATGGCGGCGTCGATGATGCTGTTCGTGGGGGACCGTGTCTCCCTTCCCGTTCTTATTGCCATGACGGCTGTGCTCAGCACGGTGGCGGGCGGTATATGGGGGCTTATTCCCTCGATCTTCAAGGCAAAGTGGAACACCAACGAGACGCTGTTCACCCTTATGATGAACTACATAGCTATCCAGCTGGTTACCTACTTCCTCAAGGTCTTCGGAAACGCTCAGGGCAATCTTGAGCCTATGCCCCAATTTGCCATTCCTAAAATCTTAAACGGTTCTTATTTTCTCAACATCGTGCTTATTTTGACAATATGTATCATAATGTACGTATATCTCCGTTCAAGCAAGCAGGGCTACGAGATAGCAGTCGTTGGCGAGAGCGAAAAGACCGCGAAATACATAGGTATAAACGTTTCAAAGGTCATTATCCGTACCATGATTATCTCGGGCGCTCTCTGCGGTCTTATTGGATTCCTTCTGGTGGCTAACGGAAGCTGCTCGGTGACTACCACCATCGCAGGCGGACAGGGCTTTACAGCCATTATGGTCTCATGGCTGGGTAAATTCAACCCGCTTTATATGATCCTAACATCCTTTCTTGTTGTGTTTCTCCAGAGAGGGACCAGCTTCATGGGTAAGATCTACCGACTTGACACCTCCATGGCAGATATCTTTATCGGCGTCGTGCTGCTCTTCATCATCGGATGCGAGTTCTTCATCAACTACAAGATAAACTTCAGAAAATTCGGCAAGGGAGGTAACAAATAATGACGGCAATTATAACCTTTCTTGTAAGTGCAATAAAATTCGGTATGGTGCTTCTGTTCGGCTCTACGGGCGAGACTATTACCGAAAAATCGGGACACCTCAACCTTGGTCTTCCCGGCGTTATGTGCGTGGGCACGGCTTGCGGCTGCGTTGCGGAGGCGATGCTTTTCGATATGGTCGGCGGCAGACGCGGAATGGAAAGCGTGTCGTTTTTGGCGGTGCTCGTTCCTATTCTTGCGACCGTTATCGGCGGTGCTCTCATGGGACTTATCTTCTCATTCTTCACCGTCACGCTTCACGCAAATCAGAACGTTACGGGTCTGGCTATGACCACTCTCGGCGTTGGTATCTCCGACTTCATGATCGCCTCGGTGGACGGCTACAAATTCACCGCCGGCGCGAAATTCTTCAATGCCCACCTTCCTTTTGCGGACAGCATGGGGCAATTCGGAAAGCTGTTTTTCTCTTACGGCATAATGGTCTATCTGTCTATCGCAGTGGCGATAGTGACATCATTCGTGCTGAACAAGACTAAGGTCGGTCTGCATCTTAGAGCGGTGGGTGAGAATCCCGCTACGGCAGACGCGGCGGGTATCAGCGTAACGAAATACAGATATCTTTCTACCTGCATCGGCTGTGCCGTTGCGGGTCTGGGCGGACTTATGTTCGTTATGGATTACCTCAACGGAAACTGGGAGTATGTTATCGACGCTATCGGTTGGCTGTGCGTGGCGCTGGTCATCTTCACCACATGGAAGCCCGTGTTCGGTATCTTCTGCTCCATTGTTTTCGGTGCGTTTTACGTCACGGCAGAGTATATTCCCGGAATATCTCTGGCGGACAAGGAGATATTCAAAATGCTTCCTTATCTTATTACCATCGTGGTGCTTGTCATTACGAGTATAAGGAACAAAAAGGAAAATCAGCCTCCTGCATCTCTGGGACTTCCTTATTTCAGAGAGGAAAGATAATAAAAGTGAAATCTCCCCCGCAATGCGGGGGAGATGATTTTTATCCTATTGTAAATTCTCCACTGAATTCCTGCGACAGGGTTTCTCCTGCCTCGCTGGTCTGATAAAGCTCGATCTTGTAGGTCTCGCCCTCGTTCAGCTCCCCGGTCACAAGAAGCGTATTGTCCGAGATGATCTTGGAATCCATTGCTCTTCCGTTTATGCGCACTTCGGTCATGGGAGTTATTCCCGTACAGTTGAGAACAAGGCGTTCCTCAAGGTATTCCACGTCGAGGATCTCGATAGGATCAATTCCCATATTGATCTCGGTGGGAGTGTAGCGGTCCATGTTTCCGTCGTAAGCATAACGGTCGCCGTAGAGAACGTCGTATGCCAGCAGAGCCAGCTCCTTTTCGTATGCCTCGGTTATGGTGTTGCCGTAGCGCTGGTGGAGGCTTGTGAAGAGTCCGTTCTTGTATCCGAGGATCGACATTACGTTTGCCGACAGCTGGAACGCCTGCAGGTCGAGGACTTCGGGCTCAACGTTTTCTCTGAAATTGTCCCAGATGATGTATTCGGTCTGATAGGTGTCTCCCGTCGCAAGATCTGCGCTGTCCAGATATTCGATATTGGGAATGTGGTCGCCGTACATCACGATAATGGTGGGCTCGCCTCTCTCCTCGACGCGCGCGATAAGATCGCCGATGAGTGCGTCGGTCTGACGGAGCTGGTCAAAATAATATCTGTAAGTCCAGTATTCCTCCTGGCTCTCGGCACCTGTCAGGTCTATGGCAAGCTCGCCCTTGGGCTTTTTGGTGGGGTATCGTCCGTGTGCCTGGACCGTGATGCCGAAAACGAGATCCTCGCCCTCGGTGGAATCAAGGCACTTCATTATATAATCCGCCAAAATCGCGTCTTTTTCCCATCCTCTGGGGGTGTATTCCAGATTCTGCATATACTCACCCGAGGTGAAGGAATCGAAGCCCAGGTTTGCATATACCTCGTTTCTGTTATAGAAATTGCCGTTGTAGTTATGGACGGCGTGGGCAGTGTAGCCGTTTTCCTTGAGATTGAAGGCAAGGGATTCGCAGGAGGTGGTTCTGAGGATCGTCTGATAGGGATATTCGGCCGTGCCGAACAGGGTGATATTTATTCCCGTAAGGATCTCAAACTCCGTGTTTACGGTGCCCGTTCCGACCGTGGGAACGTAGAGGTGTCCGTGGGGGTACTTTTCCTTGAGAGATGTGAAATTGGGGGTTGGATTTTCCGTGGGAGACAGGTTTATAAACTCCGCTCCGTCAAGGAAGGATTCAAGCTGGAGGAAGATCACGTTGGGCTTTCCCGTTTGAGGACTGACGACCTGATCGGGCGGCGTTTGCGTATCTTCGGGTGGCGTTGGGTCTGTGGTCTCGGGGGGATCCGTGTCCTTGATCTGGTCGATCTTGTCCTTTGAATATCCTTTAGGCTTCTTTATTCCCCGGTCGAAGATACCGACGGTGAAGCAGTAGGAGAAGCCGTAGTTGTTATATGCCGAGCCGAGGCTCTCGAATTTCTCGGGGAGTATGCCGGTGTGAGTAAAGGTCGCCGAGGAGACGAAAAGCAGGGCAAGGGTCGTGGCAATGGTTATTGCGGCCACCTTGAAGTCTACCTGTGCTTTCTTTCCTTTAATAAACAGCAGTACGACAAGTGCCAGCGCCAGCAATATAGCTGTGATTATGAGCACCAGCTCACTTACCGAGAGATACTTCAAAAAGATGGATTTTACCGAGAAGATAAGCGCCAGATCCATGGCGTTGAAGGGGGTCACTCTGAACTGACCTTCAATATAGTCTGTTATTCCGAACAAAAGCCATATAAGGCTGACCAGAATGGCGGCAGGCAATCTTTTCTTGAGCAGTAGGGTGAACGTAAAGGTTATGAACATGATGAGCACGTTAAAGAGGAAAAGGTGGGGCTTGAAGAACATAAATTTTGCTGCCTTGCCCACCGAATCGCGTACCAGGCACTCAACTACGAAGGTTAATATAATGGAAAGTATAAAATGACAGACGGGAGCGCGGAATGCGAATTTTTCGGTTTTTTCGCTGACTTTTGCGTTGAAGTTGCGAAACTTGCTCCAAAGTCCTTTCATTTTTTCTGTAAATTTCATCGTTTTTCTCCTGTGAAAAATAAAATCACCTAACATTATATATTTAATTTGTGAACAAATCAACATTTTCGGAGAAAATGAGTGAGTGTGTGAGTTTTTATACACAAAAATGTGCATACTTTTATGAATATTCATCAAGGATTGACAAGTTGCACAAAAAACATACGGCAATAACGGAAATCTTTTACAATAAATTGCGAAAAACCCCTTGACAAACGGAAAAAACGGTAGTATAATTATGCACATAAAGCGAATATTATTCAACAGGAGATAAAAACCATGAAAAAGGAAAACATCAAAAAGGTAGTTCTTGCATATTCCGGAGGTCTTGACACCTCTATCATTATTCCGTGGCTCAAGGAAAACTACAATAATTGCGAGGTCATTGCAGTCTCGGGCAACGTAGGCCAGGCGGACGAGCTTGAGGGACTTGAAGAAAAGGCGCTCAAGACGGGTGCGTCAAAGCTCTACGTTGAGGATCTGACAGATGAGTTTGTTGACGAGTACGTTATTCCTACCGTAAAGGCAGGCGCTCTTTACGAGGAATATATGCTGGGAACGTCCTTCGCGCGTCCCGTTATTGCAAAGAGGATCGTCGAGATTGCTCTCGCCGAGGGCGCTGACGCTATCTGCCACGGCTGTACGGGTAAGGGCAACGACCAGGTTCGTTTCGAGCTTGCTATCAAGGCTTTCGCACCCGATATGCCTATCATCGCACCTTGGCGTGAGTGGGACATCAAGTCCCGTGAAGAGGAGATTGAGTACGCGGAAGCTCACAACATTCCTCTGAAGATAAACCGCGAGACTAACTACTCAAAGGACAAGAACCTCTGGCACCTGTCCCACGAGGGCATGGATCTTGAGGACGCAGGAAACGAGCCTCTTTATGAAAAGGAAGGTTTTCTGGAAATGGGTGTTTCTCCTATTCAGGCTCCCGACGTTCCTACATATATCACTCTCGACTTTGAACAGGGTACACCCGTTGCCTTCAACGGCGAGAAGATGAGTGCAAAGGAAATTATCCTTGCGCTGAATAAGGTGGGCGGCGAGAACGGTATCGGTCTGCTCGACATCGTTGAGAACCGTCTGGTCGGCATGAAGTGCCGCGGCGTTTACGAGACCCCCGGCGGAGCTATCCTTTATTTCGCTCACAACTACCTTGAGACCATCTGTCTTGACAAGATGACCGCTCACGAGAAGCAGAAGCTCTCCATCACCTTTGCGGAGCTTGTATACAACGGTCAGTGGTATACGCCTTTGCGCGAGGCTCTCTCCGCATTCGTAGACAAGACGCAGGAGACTGTTACGGGTAAGGTCAAGCTGAAGCTCTACAAGGGCAACATCATCAAGGCGGGCGTTTGGAGCGATTATTCCCTCTACTCCGAGGAGATCGCTACCTTTGGCGAGGACAACGTATACAACCAGGCAGACAGCGCAGGATTTATCAATCTCTTTGGACTTCCCATCAAGGTCCGCGCGGCTGTTATGGCAAAGAATAAAAAATAATTACTTTATGGTAAAGGATTTTGCCGCAGTTTGGGCAAAATCCTTTATCGGCTTTAAAAAATACGCAAAATTCAGACAAAAGAGGACAAAATCATGGCAAAAATGTGGGCGGGACGCACCGAGGGCGCCGTAGATCAGATAGCAAATGACTTTAATTCGTCTATCCGTTTCGACGGCAGAATGTATAAACAGGATATAAAAGGCTCGGTGGCTCACGCTGCAATGCTGGCGCTGAAGGGTATCATCACCGCAGACGAGGCGGACCTGATAAGGGCGGGGCTTGAGGGCATTCTCACCGACATCGAATCGGGCAAGCTTGAGCTTGACATGAACGCCGAGGACATACATATGTTCGTTGAGGAGGAGCTGACCTCGCGGATCGGTGAGGCAGGCAAAAAGCTTCACACCGCAAGAAGCCGCAACGACCAGGTTGCCCTTGACGTGCGTATGTACCTGCGTGACGAGGTGGAGGAAATCATTTCTCTCATTCGTGCTCTTATCGCCGCTATCTGCACTCTGGCAGAGGAGCACAAGGGCACGATCATGCCCGGCTACACCCATCTGCAGAGAGCACAGCCCATTACATTCGGTCATCACTTGATGGCTTACGCCATGATGCTTTTGCGCGATATTTCGAGACTTGAAGACGCGAAAAAACGCATGAATTCTTCCCCCATCGGCTGCTGTGCCCTGGCGGGTACCACTTACGACACAGACCGCGATTTCGAGGCTATGCAGCTTGGCTTTGACAGCGTTATTCTGAATAGTCTTGACGGCGTGTCCGACAGAGATTTTTGCATCGAGCTTGGCGCGGCGTTCTCCACCGTTATGATGCACCTGTCTCGCTTCTCCGAGGAGATAATCCTCTGGTCCAGCTGGGAATTTGCCTTCGTTGAGCTTGACGACGCTTACACCACAGGCTCCAGCATCATGCCTCAGAAGAAGAACTCCGACATGGCAGAGCTTGTGCGCGGAAAGACGGGCAGAGTTTACGGCAATCTGATAGCAACGCTCACCATGCTCAAGGGCTTGCCCTTGGCTTACAACAAGGATATGCAGGAGGACAAGGAGGCGATATTCGACTCGGTCGATACTCTGAAAATGTGTCTCAAGGTGTTCGCTCCCATGGTTGAGACCATGAGGGTTAAAAAGGACAACATGTACCGTGCGGCGCAGGGCGGATTTATCAACGCCACCGACATGGCTGACTACCTTGTTCGGCAGGGTCTTCCTTTCCGTTCCGCGTATAAAATCTCGGGTCAGGTTGTTGCTTACTGCATAGAAAAGGGCAAGGTGCTTGATGAACTGACCTTGGACGAGCTGAAAAAGTTCAGCGAACTGTTTGATGAAACTGTGTTTGAGGCGATCTCCCTTGAGACCTGCGTTTCAAAGCGAATCTCCAAGGGCGGAACGTCGGTAGAATCTGTTGAAGCACAGCTTTCTTACGTAAAGGAGCAGATGAAAAAGTGAAAAAGATATTTATTGACGGCAAGTCGGGAACAACGGGACTTCGCATATATGAAAGACTGGCACAGCGCACCGACATCGAGCTTCTGACCCTTTCCGACGACGAGAGAAGAAGCCCCGAGGCGAGAAAGAAAATGCTGAATGCCAGCGACATTGCATTTCTTTGTCTGCCCGACGAGGCGGCGAGAGAATCGGTGTCAATGATAGAAAACGAAAACACGGTGGTGCTCGACACCTCCACCGCGCACAGAACGAACCCCGACTGGACCTACGGTTTTCCCGAGCTGACCGATGACGGATTTGAAAAGGTGGCAAGAGCAAAGAGAATTGCCGTGCCCGGCTGTCACGCGGGCGGATTTATCGCACTTGTTGCACCTCTTGTGAGGGCAGGGATAATCCCCGCTGACGCGAGACTTGCCTGCCATTCGCTGACAGGGTACAGCGGCGGCGGAAAGAACATGATAGCAGGGTACGAGGCTGAAGAGGTCTCGCCGCTCTTGGGCGCGCCCAGACAGTACGGTATCGCTCAACACCACAAGCACCTGCCCGAAATGATGGCGTACACAGGGCTTTTGAAAAAGCCTGCCTTTTGTCCTATAGTCGGAGACTTTTATTCGGGAATGGAAGTCACCGTCCCCCTGTTTGCCGACCAGATAAACGGCACGGCAGAGCAGGTCAAGGCGGTCTTGAAAAAGGCTTACCCTGCAGGGCTTGTTTACTACACAGAAAACGCCGACGAGAGCGGATTTCTGTCGGCCGCAAAGCTGTCTGCAAAGGATAAAATGGAGATTTCCGTCCACGGTGACGAGGACGTTATCCTGCTGACCGCAAGATATGACAATCTGGGCAAGGGCGCGTCGGGCGCGGCTATCGAGTGCATGAACATTGTGCTTGGCGTCGACCCCGAAACGGGACTTGAACTTTAATTTGGGAGATTGAAATGAAACAGATAAATGGCGGCGTTTGTGCCGCAAAGGGATTTTTAGCCGGCGGTGTTCACTGCGGTATCAGAAAGAATAAGACCAAGAGGGATATCGCCCTCATTTTGAGTGAGACTCGCTGTGCCACTGCTGCGGTTTACACCAAAAATCTTGTAAAGGGCGCACCCCTGGCGGTGACAAAGAGCAATATTTCGGACGGTTATGCTCAGGCGGTGATCTGCAACAGCGGAAACGCCAACACCTGCAATGCAAACGGCATAGAGATCGCTCAGACTACCTGCGACCTGCTGGGACAGGCCCTCGGAATCCCCTCGACTGACGTTGTGGTGGCGTCCACGGGCGTTATCGGTCAGCAAATGACCATAGACCCTATCAAAGCGGGTATTCCCGAGCTGATAAAAGCGCTTTCGCCCGACGGCAGTCAAATGGCGGCAGAAGGTATCATGACTACCGATACACGGCTGAAAGAGGTGGCTTTTGAATTTGAGATGGGCGGCAAGACTTGCCACATCGGCGGTATTGCCAAGGGATCGGGCATGATCCACCCCAACCTTGCTACTATGCTTGTGTTTATCACCACCGACGCGGCGATCTCTTCCGAAATGCTTCAAAAGGCTCTTTCGGGCGACGTTCAGAACACCTTCAACATGGTGAGCGTCGACGGCGACACGTCAACAAACGATATGGTTACCGTCCTTGCAAACGGTATGGCGGGAAATGAGACGGTTATAGCAGAGGGTGCGGATTTTGACGCGTTCATGGCGGCGCTCAATTCGGTTACGGTCTACCTTTGCCGTTGCATCGCAGGAGATGGCGAGGGTGCGACGAAGCTCCTTGAATGTAAGGTCAGCGGTGCGGCTGATCTTGAGACTGCAAAGACCGTGGCAAAGAGCGTTATCTGCTCGTCTCTTACAAAGGCGGCAATGTTCGGCGCTGACGCCAACTGGGGCAGAGTACTTTGCGCTATCGGCTACAGCGGCGCAGACGTTGACGTGAATAAGATCGACGTTGCCTTTGCATCAAAGGCAGGGGAGATCAAGGTCTGCGAGAACGGCGCGGGTATTGACTTCTCCGAGGACACGGCAAAGGAAATTTTGCTTTGCGACGAGATCGAGATTTTGGTCGACCTTGGCATGGGTGACGTAAAGTCCACCGCCTGGGGCTGTGACCTGACATACGAATACGTAAAGATCAACGGCGACTATCGCACATAATAAAAGTTTTGCTGAAGCTTTTTCAAAAGCTTCTCGCGAGCCGCCGGCGAAACGGCGGTCGCCCTCTGCAGAGGGCGAAATCTCCTATCAGTCTTTCTTTTTGCCAAGCTTTTTCTTTGGGCTTATATCAGCCAAAGAAAAAGCGGACTAAGACCCGGTGAAACTTTTGAAAAACAATAAAAGCTTCACCAAAACTTTTATTAATAAGAGGAAACCAACAATTATGAACACAGAAATGCTCACAAACGCACAGCGCGCCGAGGTGCTGACCCAGGCGCTTCCTTATATGATAAGCTATTACGACAAGATAGTCGTGGTGAAGTACGGCGGAAACGCTATGATAAACGAACAGCTCAAAGAGCAGGTCATGGAGGACATAGTTCTTCTGTCCCTGGTGGGCGTAAAAGTCGTTCTTGTCCACGGCGGCGGACCCGAGATCACCGATATGCTCACAAAGATCGGTAAAAAGTCCGAGTTCGTTGGGGGCTTACGCGTTACCGACCGCGAAACTGTCGAGACCGTTCAGATGGTGCTGGCGGGCAAGATAAACAAGACTCTTGTAAACCTGCTTCAGCTCAAGGGCGGCCGCGCTATGGGAATTTCGGGCATCGACGGACACATGATCCGTGCCAAGATGAAGAACCCCGAGCTTGGCTACGTTGGCGAGATCACTGGTGTTGACGTTTCCCCCATTATGGATATGCTTGACCGCGGATATATCCCTGTTGTTTCCACTATCGGCTGCGACGAAGAAGGCAACGTTTATAACATCAACGCGGACACGGCGGCGGCTTACATTGCGGGTGCTATGGGCGCGGAGAGAATGTTCGCCATGACCGATATTTCGGGTATTTTGCGTGACTGCAACGATCCGTCCTCGCTTATTCCTCACGTTACGGTCAGCGAGGCGAAGAAGCTCTTTGAGGAGGGTGTTATTTCGGGCGGTATGATCCCCAAGGTCCAGTGCTGTATCGACGCTATCGACCACGGCGTAAAGAAGGTCGTTATTATGGACGGTCGAATCCCCCATTCGCTTCTCATCGAGACCATGACCGACGAGGGTGCGGGTACAATGGTCGAGGGCGACCCCGTCTGAGGTAAAAAATGAATATTAAAGAACTTGACAAAGAATATATAGCCCCCACCTACGTCCGCTTTCCTCTGACTTTGGTCGAGGGACGCGGATCGCTCGTGTATGACGATGAGGGCAAGGAATATATCGACATGAGCACGGGTATTGCCGTAAACACTTTCGGTTACTCGGACGCTCAGTGGGCGTCGGCTGTTTCCGCCCAAGCTGTGAAGATACAGCATACATCTAATCTGTATTATTCGGAGCCTTGCGCTCGTTTGGCTGAACAGCTCTGTTGTCGCACGGGCATGAAAAAGGTGTTTTTCTCCAATTCGGGAGCTGAGGCAAACGAGTGCGCTATCAAGGTGGCGAGAAAGTACGCCGCCGACAAAAAGGGCTCGGACTATCACGTTATCGTTTCATTGAAAAACTCTTTCCACGGAAGAACGCTGACAACCCTTGCGGCAACGGGACAGGACGCGTTCCACACGGATTTCATGCCCCTGACTCCCGGCTTTGTTTACGCTGAGGCTAATAATCTCGAAAGTGTAAAACAAGCCTTCTCCGAAAACAAGGTGGCGGGAATCATCATGGAAATGGTTCAGGGCGAGGGCGGAGTTTGCCCTCTGACCGCTGAATTTGTACAGGGCGTTGAGGGGCTGGCGAGAGAACAGGATATCGTTCTCATTATCGACGAGGTGCA
The DNA here is from genome assembly GCA_045596925.1 of Eubacteriales bacterium. GTDB lineage: Bacteria > Bacillota > Clostridia > Oscillospirales > CAG-272 > SIG710. The sequence continues at coordinate 93,915 of JAZODH010000058.1, read as the reverse complement.
GACGGGCAACGGCAGATGCGGTGCGCTTTATGCGTACATGAATTTCGGAATTTCTCCCGACGTGGTTTCTACCGCCAAGGGACTTGCGGGCGGTCTGCCCCTGGGCGCGACAATGCTTTCCGAAAAAGTCCAAAACGTGCTGACGGCAGGTCTTCACGGCTCGACCTTCGGCGGCAACCCCGTTTCATGCGCCGGCGCGCTGAGTATTCTGAGCAGAATTGATGATGAGCTTCTTGCAGGCGTTCGACGCAAGTCGGAGTATCTGTTTACGGAGCTTAACAATATGGAGGGTGTTCACGACGTTACGGGCATGGGTCTGATGATAGGATTTTTGACAGACGTGCCCGCTGCAGATTATATTGCCAAGTGTATGGAGGCGGGACTGCTCGTGATCAAAGCGAAGAACAAGATCAGATTGCTTCCTGCACTGAACATACCCGATTCAATGCTTAAAAAAGCCGTTGCGATCATGCGCGAGGCGGCAAAAATCTGATGAAAGGATTCTCACTACGGATCTATTTATAAGGCTCCCTCCGGGAGGGAGCTGTCTCGCAACAGCGAGACTGAGGGAGAATGCGTTGACATAGGTGTATTTATTTCTTTCGTTACGCTATGCTCCTTCCGTCTTTTGCTTCGCAAAATCCACCTCCCTCCCGGAGGGAGGCTCGGGCAAGTGCGCGTAATGACGATGTTGTGCGACCAAATATAAAAAGAAAGGGAACTATTTATGAACTTAAAAGGAAAAGATTTTCTTAAGCTTCTTGATTTCACACCCGAGGAAATAGATGGGCTTATGGACCTTGCCGCAAACCTTAAGGCAAAGAAAAAGCAAGGTATTCCCCACCGTCTGTGCGAGGGCAAGAATATCGCGCTGATCTTTGAGAAGACCAGTACGCGCACACGCTGTGCCTTTGAGGTGGCGGCGCACGATCTGGGCATGGGAGTGACCTACCTTGATCCCACGGGATCTCAGATAGGCAAAAAGGAGTCTATTCCCGACACGGCGCGTGTTATCGGACGCATGTTTGACGGCATCGAGTACCGCGGATTCGGTCAGGAGATCGTTGAGGCACTGGCCAAATATTCGCCCGTTCCCGTTTGGAACGGTCTGACAAACGAGTTCCATCCCACACAGATTTTGGCTGACTTCCTTACCATAAAGGAAAAATTCGGCTCGCTTAAGGGAAAGAAGCTGGTCTACATGGGCGACGCGCGCTACAACATGGGCAATTCTCTCATGGTGGGCTGTGCGAAAATGGGCATGAAGTACGTAGCCTGCGCCCCCGCCGAATATTTCCCGGACAAGGCTCTCATCGACACATGCACAGCGATCGCACGCGAAACGGGTGCAGAGCTGTCCTTTGAGGAGGACGTTATGAAGGCTACCGTAGGTGCGGACGTTATCTACACCGACGTCTGGGTGTCAATGGGCGAGCCCTTTGAGGTCTGGCAAAAGCGCATCGGCGACCTGTCACCCTATCAGGTGACCGCCGACGTCATGAAGAACGCAGGTGAAAATGCAGTGTTCATGCACTGCCTGCCTGCATATCACAACCACGAGACGACCGTTGGAAAAGAGGTCGGCGAGAAGTTCGGACTTGCCGCACTTGAGGTGACAGAAGAAGTGTTCGAGGGTCCCCAGTCTATCGTTTTCGATGAGGCGGAGAACAGAATGCATACCATCAAAGCCGTCATGGCGGCAACGCTTTGAGGATATGTGGGGGCTTTTTGAAAAAAGCCCCCACACCCCCAAAAACTTTCAAAAAGGGAATGGCGTAGCCATATTGCTCCTCAAAAACGCAAAACAGCGGTGTTTAGCCGCTGTTTTTTATTTGGGTATAATCAAAGCGAACGTCCACACTCAAAAACCCCACTTGTGCAGACCAGCAAATCCGGCAGGGTCGGATTGGCGGACGGGGTTTTATAGCAGTCGGTCGCTAGCGAAAGGAATTTCGCACACTTGCGAATATTCCTGAAAGCGTTCAGACCGACTGCAGCCTTTCTTCTTTTTTCTCTTTCCGTCTGGTTTCTCTTGTTTCTTCTTTCGCAAAAGAAGAAACAAGAGAAATGAGACAAAGAAAATTCTTCGCAAAAGAATCCTCAAAAACAATATCGTTTTCTAAAACCCCACCTTTCTCATTTTCTTTTACAAAGAAAATGAGAGTGAAATTTCATTCGCGTTACCCGGGAGGAGCAAGCCCCTCCCCTACCGGGTGTGTTGAAATCGTTCGTTTTGCGGGCGACCAATGGTCGCCCCTACATTGGGGTCGTTTGTTCGTCACCTTGTGGAACGCATTCCATACCCGTTCGTTTTGCGGGACGTCGGGGCGCCGACCCCTACCGGGTTCTGTGCATGATACTCGCTCCCCTGTTATAGGGGAGCATTCCATAAGCTCCCGCAAAACGGGCGAATATAGAATCCACCGTCACACAAAATTATTTAAAACCACCAAAAAACAGCCGTTTATATGTCTATTTTGTGCAAATAACCAAAAATGATAAATTTTTCCCAAACCTCTTGTATATTGGAAGATTTTGCGATAAAATATATGTGTAAAAGAATGGCTTTTCGCCTTGCTTTAAAAAAATTTATATAAAAACGGAGGATTCCAAAAATGTCAGTTAAAGTTGCTATTAACGGATTCGGCCGCATTGGTCGTCTCGCATTCCGCCAGATGTTCGGCGCAGAGGGCTACGAGATCGTTGCAATCAACGACTTAACAAAGCCTTCCATGCTCGCTCACCTTCTCAAGTACGATACAGCTCAGGGTCGTTATGACGGTCACACCGTTACTTCCGACGACGAGGCTAACACTATCACAGTAGACGGCAAGGTTCTCAAGATCTATGCTGAAAAGGACGCTGCTAACTGCCCTTGGGGCGAGCTTGGCGTTGACGTTGTTCTCGAGTGCACAGGCTTCTACTGCTCCACAGAGAAGTCCATGGCTCACATCAACGCAGGCGCAAAGAAGGTCGTTATCTCTGCTCCCGCAGGTAAGGACCTCAAGACTATCGTTTACTCTGTAAACGAGAACACTCTCACAGCAGATGACAAGATCATCTCCGCTGCATCCTGCACAACAAACTGCCTCGCTCCTATGGCAAAGGCTCTTAACGACTACGCTCCTATCCAGTCCGGTATCATGACAACTGTTCACGCTTACACAGGTGACCAGATGATCCTTGACGGTCCTCACAGAAAGGGTGACCTCCGCCGTGCTCGCGCAGGCGCACAGAACATCGTTCCCAACTCCACAGGCGCAGCTAAGGCTATCGGTCTCGTAATTCCCGAGCTCAACGGCAAGCTCATCGGCTCTGCTCAGAGAGTTCCTACCTGCACAGGTTCTACAACAATTCTCGTAGCTGTAGTTAAGGGTAAGGACATCACAGCTGACGGCATCAACGCTGCAATGAAGGCTGCTGCTTCCGAGTCCTTCGGTTACAACGAGGATCAGATCGTTTCCTCCGATATCATCGGTATCTCCTATGGTTCTCTCTTCGATGCTACTCAGACAATGGTAGCTAAGATCGATGACGACACATATCAGGTACAGGTTGTTTCCTGGTACGACAACGAGAACTCCTACACAAGCCAGATGGTTCGTACAATCAAGTACTTCGCTGAGCTCGGCTAATAAAAGGAATATCAAAAAATCAAGGCGACTGCATTTGCAGTCGCCTTTTTTTGCGTGAGCTGTTGACAAGTCATAAAAAAATGATATAATTAAACTATAATAAGGGCGTTTTGCCCGAAAGGAGATTATTTCTATGAGCAGAATAGTTAAGGTTGGAATCATTGGCTGCGGCGGTATTGCAAACGGAAAGCACATGCCCTCTCTTGCAAAGGTTCAAGGCGTTGAAATGATTGCGTTTTGTGACATTATGATTGAAAAGGCGGAGGCTGCCGCAAAGAAGTTCGGCACGCCCGACGCCAAGGTCTATGAAAATTACAAGGATCTTCTCGCCGACGAGAGCATTGAGGTGGTCCACGTTCTTACCCCCAACCGCTCACACGCAGACATAACGGTAGATGCACTTCATGCGGGCAAGCACGTAATGTGCGAAAAGCCCATGGCAAAGACTGCGGCAGACGCAAAGCGTATGCTTGACGCGGCGCGTGAGACGGGCAAGAAGCTGACCATCGGTTATCAGCACAGACAGAAGCCTCAGGCGCAGTATGCAAAGGAATACATAGACACAGGTGCGGTGGGCGATATTTACTACGCAAACTGCTACGCTATCCGTCGCCGCGGAACTCCCAACTGGGGTGTGTTCCTCAACGAATATGAGCAGGGCGGCGGCCCTATCATCGACATCGCCACTCACTCCCTTGACCTCACTCTTTATCTGATGAACAACTACGAGCCGGCGATGGTTCTGGGCAAGACACACAAGTGTTTGGAGCACCCCGAGGCAGGAAATATCTGGGGAGATAAGGGTGTCAGCGAGACGACTCTCGAAGAAGCGGCAACGGCTATGATCGTTATGAAGAACGGCGCGACCATAATGCTTGAAACAAGCTGGGCGCTGAACACGGAAGCACCCATCGCCGAGGGAAGCTGCCGTCTTTGCGGCTCGAAAGAGGGTATTTCAATCATCAACGGCGCTTTGAAGATCAACAAGATCCAGCTTGACCGCGAGGCAGATATGACTATCAATACGGACGCGGGCGGAGTTGCCTTCTACAGCGGAAAATCAAGTTCTCCTCAGCTGACCGAGGCTGTGAATTGGATCAACGCTGTCAGAGAGGACAAGGATCCCGTTGTTCTTCCCGAGCAGGCATACGTTGTTTCCCAAATTCTTGAGGCGATATATGAATCCTCCAAGACCGGAAAGGTTATTTACTTCGATTAAAACAAAAAACGACGGTGTTTAACCGTCGTTTTTTGTTGCGTATTTTCAGCCTCCCTCCGGGAGGGAGGTGGCACGAAGCGTAGCGGAGTGACGGAAGGAGCCTGCGTGACGGTGGATTCTATAGACTTTTCGTCAACGCGCTCTCCCTCACCCGACTACGTCGGGAGCTCCCTCCCGGAGGGAGCCATTGGCTCTAAAATGTGTCATTTTTGTCATTTTACTTGTACTCGGTCATAAATCCGACCTTCTGGTGCTCCTCGATGAGGGCGTTGCACATGGCAACGATATCGTCGATGGAAAGCTCTGCCGCCGTGTGGGGATCGAGCATTGCCGCGCGGTAAATGTCCTCTCTCTTGCGTGTGCGAGCCGCCTCGATGGTCAGAAGCTGAACGTTGATATTCGTTCTGTTCATCGCAGCGCAAATCTCGGGCAGGTCGCCTACGTACGTGGGGTGGATTCCCATGCCGTCGACCATACAGGGAACTTCAACACAAGCATTGTGAGGCAGATTTGTGATAAGTCCTGTGTTCAGCACGTTTCCGCCGATCTTGTAGGGAGTGTTGGTGACCATAGCCTCCATGATGCGGGACGCATACTCACGGCTGCGCTTGATCTCGCCCAGATCCTCGCCTGCCAGGAGCTTTGCTCTCTGCTCGTCCCAGCGTGCGATCTGATTCACGCATCTTCTGGGATACTCGTCCAAGGGAATGTTATAGCGGTCGATCAACTCGGGATACTTGCTCTTGATGTAGAAGGGGTTATATTCCGCGTTGTGCTCGCTGGATTCGGTGCAGTAGTAGCCGAAATTGCGGATGTACTCGAAGCGCACCATGTCACCGTGCTTCTCTTCCGCGTTCTTCTTCAGAGCGAGCTCGCGGATAAGAGGATAGAGGTCGTTGCCCTTCAGATCTTTGATCTCAAGGAGCCAACTCATGTGGTTGATGCCGGCAATAAGGTCCTTAAAGCCGTCCACCTGAATATCGAGAGATTTGAGAAGATGCTCGGAGCAGACCTGAACGCTGTGGCAAAGACCCACCGTTTTTACGCCCGTGTATCTCTGCATATAGCCTGCAAGCATTGCCATGGGGTTGGTGTAATTGAGGAACCACGCATCGGGGCAGACCTCCTCCATGTCGCGTGCGAAATCCTCAAGCACGGGGATAGTGCGAAGGGCACGCATGATACCGCCGATACCGAGGGTATCTGCGATGGTCTGGCGCAGACCGAAGCGCTTGGGAACCTCAAAGTCGATGATTGTGCAAGGCTCATAGAGACCTACCTGAATGGCGTCTACTACGAAGTTGGCGCCGCGCAGAGCATCCTTTCTTTGTTCAACACCGAGATATTTGTTGACCTTTGCCACGCCGCCCGCAAGCTTCTCATTGAGCATAGTAATGAGCAGGTAGCTGTCTTCAAGACGCTGACCGTCGATGTCATAAAGTGCGATCTCGCACTCGCGGAGCGCCTCGGTGAGCAGAACGTCGCCCAGAACGTTTTTTGCAAAAACGGTGCTTCCTGCACCCATAAACGTAATCTTCATAAGTTTTTTCCTTTCTTTTATTTGGAAAAGTGGGATTTTTGCTGTTCCCTTTAAAAAGATTCTACCATATTTTGAGAAAATTTCAATGTCTCAATGTTGCAAATGAATTGCAAAATGTGTGATTTATAAGCTTGCTTTATTTTTTATCTTCATGCTCTGAGCATGAGCCTGTGCAGCTTCCGCTGTATGGGCATCCACAGCACTTTCCGCCCTTTTTCTTTTGACGTCGAATGTGTAGGACGGCAAACACCACTCCTGCGGCGATCACCGCGATTATTACGTAATTTATCATAGATCCCTCATTTATTCAAAAGAGGTGCGTTTGACCGCACCTCTTTTTGTGATTTTTACTTCTTGAGAAGCTCGCGGATATCCTTGAGGATGTCGTCTGTTGTTTCAACAGGCTCTGCGGGCTTTTCCTCTTCTTTCTTTTCTTCCTCTTCCTCGGGCTTTTCGAACTTCTTCTGGAGCTTCATTACAACGCGAAGAACAGAGAAGATGCAGAGAGCAACGATGAGGAAATCAAGGACCATCTGAATGAAGTTACCGTAGTTGATAGAGTTTACAACCGTCTCAACGCCGTCGATCATCTCGGTCTTGAGCACGTACTTCATGTCAGCGAAGTTCATACCGCCTGTAGCAAGACCCACCAGAGGCATGATGATGTCGTTTACAAGGGAAGTAACGATCTTGCCGAATGCGCCGCCGATAACGACCGCAACAGCCATATCCATTACGTTGCCGCGAGCAATAAATTTCTTGAAATCCTGGAAAAATGTACTTTTCTTTGCCATGTCAGAAAAATCCTCCGTTAATTTTATTATGATACAATTTTATCACTTTTTTCACGCTTTTTCAAGAGCTTGCGCAAAAATTGTTGAAAAAGGCGGAAAAATATTATGCGTGTTCGTTGTTTTTCTTTCTTGCGGTCTTGTCTGCGGGCTTGGCTGTGATGTCGCCTGCGCGGGTCAATGCCCACTTTGTAAGCATTGGACCGAAGATCTCGTAAATCAGAACGGCAAAGAGCACTACGAAGTTGACCGTCTCGCCTACGTTACTGCCGACAAATGTTTTGTCGGCAACGACGGTGCTGGTCATGCCCAGCGCAACTCCCGCCTGAGGCAGGAGGGTGATACCAAGGTATTTTACGATATTATTGTCACAGCCCGCCATTTTTGCAGAACCCATGGCACCGAAATACTTGCCCAGAGAACGGAAAAGAATGTAGACCGCGCCGATAAGCACGAAAACGGGCTTTTTGAAGACCGAAAGGTCAAGATGCGCACCGCTGATAACGAAGAAGAGCAGGAAAAGGGGCTTCGTCCATCTCTCGACTCTTTCCATCATCTCGATAGAGTAGTCGCAGACGTTGCAGAATACCGTTCCCAGCATCATGCAGGTGAGCAGGGAAGAAAAGCCGATGTGGAATCCGCCTACGTTGAACTTGAGCATGGATACGGCAACGGCGATGAATACAAATGTGATCATCAGAGAGAGACGGTTTGAGCGTGAATGGAAGAATCCCTCCACGTAGGAAAGCAAAAATCCCAGAACCGCACCCAGCACCAAGGAGAATACGATCTCGCACAGAGGCTCGACGATGATGGAAAGCACGTCGACGCTTCCGCTGTAAAGAGACTTTGCAACACCGAAGGAAACCGCAAAGATGACCAGACCCACCGCGTCGTCAAGAGCAACTACGGGAAGCAGGATGTTTGTGAGCGGGCCTTTTGCCTTGTACTGACGGACTACCATCAAGGTAGCCGCGGGAGCCGTTGCGGTGGCAACTGCACCCAGAATGATGCAGGCGGGAATCGGCAGTATATCGTTACCTGTAGAGGAGAGCAGGATGTAGTGCAGACCTATGAGCGCGGCGTCAACAAGCGCGGTTGCGGCCAGTGCTTGAAGAATACCTACGACGGTGGCCTGTTTTCCCGTTTTTTTCAGGTCGGAGAGTCGAAATTCGTTTCCGATGTCGAAGGCAATGAAGCCGAGGGCTACGGAGGAGATGATCTCAAAGCTGCCGACGGGAGCCACCTTCTCGTTAAAGCCAAATGCATAGCCGCCCACAATGAAATTGCCCAATACGTAGGAGCCGATGAGAACGCCGCCCACCAGGTAGGAGGTTACGTCGGGGAGACTCAAACGACGGAAGATACGGGTGATAAGCAGACCCACGAACATACAGGCTGCCAGAGTTATAAGAATTTGAATCTGTGACATGTTTTTTCTATCCTTTAATAATATATTGCAAAATTTTGTCCAAACGTGTAGAATTATACCACTGTCGGCGGGGGAAGTCAATAGAAAATGCAAAAATCACGGAAAAATAAGTCACAAAAATCGTAGGAAAAAATGAGCTTTTTGGGTAAATAATGGAGAAAAGGGGACCATTGGAGGCGTTTTTCGGCAACAAAAAAATTTTTTTGAGAAATTTTCAAAAAAGACTTGCAAAAATGAAAAACATGTGATATAATACCACTTGCCGAAATAAAAGGCCCGTTGGTCAAGCGGTTAAGACGTTAGCCTCTCACGCTGAAATCATGGGTTCGATTCCCGTACGGGTCACCAAAACAAAAACCCCACACCAAAAGGTGTGGGGTTTTTGTTTTGACGCTCCGCGTCCGAATCGAACCCACTCAAATTCCTGCGGAATTTGAATGGTTTGCGCTATGAGGGCTATCGGTTTGAGTGAACGTTGGCGCAAACGTGGGTTCAGATTCCCGTGCGCCTTCGGCGCAGCGTGGGGCAATGTTGTAAAAGGCAAAAATCCCGATCCATGCCCCCACGCATGGGGACGAAGAATTGCTCCGCAACTTCCGTGTCGGAAGCCTTGCAGGGCGGAGCAAATTCCCGTACGGGTCACCGACGAAAAAAGACAGAGGAAAACCTCTGTCTTTTCTATTTATCAGAACAACTCAATCAATTCCTTGGGACTTTGCGTAAAGTTGCGGATGCCGTCTGCGGTGACCGAAACCATGTCTTCGATTCTGCAGCCGTACTTGCCCTCGATGTAAATACCCGGCTCGACCGTTACTACGTTGCCCGCAACGAGGGTCGTACCTTCCTTTACGCCCGAGGAAACACGGGGAGCTTCGTGGATATAAAGTCCAACGCCGTGTCCGAGACCGTGGCCGAAGCAGCCCTTGTAGCCTGCGTTGTCGATAATGTCGCGGGCGATTTTGTCGATCTTGGCGTTTTCCGCGCCCTCGCAAATTGCCTCAAGCGCGGCCAACTGTGCGGAAAGCACCGTGTTGTAGAGCTTCTTTATGTCCTCGTCAGCCTTTCCGAGAACAACGGTTCTCGTCATATCGGAGCAGTAGCCGTCCAGACGTGCGCCGAAGTCCATGGTGAAAAATCCCTTTTCAAGCTTTCTTGCCTGGGGGACGCCGTGGGGCAGAGATGAGGATGCACCCGAAACCGCAATGGTGTCAAAGGCTGTGGACTGAGCACCCATGCGGCGCATGAAAAACTCAAGCTCCAGAGCCACCTCAAGCTCGGTCATTTCGGGCTTGATGAAGTCAAGGATGTGAGCGAATGCCGCGTCGGTTATCTTCTGGGCGGCGTTGATCTTTTCAAGCTCAGCCTCGGTCTTTATCTCGCGGAGTGTGGAGAGGGCATCGGTGCCGCCGGGCACAAGCTCACAGTCCTTGAAAATGTCGGCAAAGCGAGCGTGATCGGCGCAGGAAACGAATCCGTCCTCGAACATGAGCTTTTTAACGCCGTTTTCCTCAAGCAGAGACGCTATTTCGATGAGCATTCTGTTCTGAGGAACGACGATCTCAAACTCGTCGGAAACAGCCGCCTTTGCGGCCTCGGCATAGCGGAAGTCGGTGATAACGTAGGATTTGTTGCGGGTTACGAGCACAAATCCGTCGGTGTAATCAAAATTCGTCAGATAGAAAATGTTAAGCTCGGAGGAAACGAACACGCCGTCAACGTCGGGAGCGATTGCGTTAAGCAGTCTTTCTTTTGCTGTTTTCATGGTAGGTAAAAATCCTTTCAAAATTCGCCGTAGCAGGCTTTTTTCATATAGAGAGCGTCCTCTGCCATGGTTCCGGCAGACTCGCAGATGATTCGGGGGGTAAGTCCGTATTTTACGATGACATCTCCAAGCGGCTCAAACTGAGGGCCGTATTGGGTGTCGTCGAAGGTCAGGTGTTTTTTTTCGCCTGCCTTTGTGTATTCGATCTTCGAAAAATGACAGTGAAGATCCTTTGCATAAGAGTCGCCCAAAACCTCACCGATGCGGTCAAAAATGCGCTTGTAGGAGTCGGCGTCGGTAAAATATCCCAGCTCGCGGGCGTTCAGATGACCGAAATCTACCACGGGATAAAAGCATTTCGCCGTCTTGCAAAGGTCGAGCACCTCGTCAAGCGTACCCAGCTGATTTATTTTGCCCATGGTTTCAAGTCCTATGTGAATAGAGGTCTCGCCCATTTCGTCCGCCACCCGCTCAAGGGTGTCACGTGCCAGCGCCATGGCTTCCTCGCGGGTGATCTTGGCGGCTGATCCGCTGTGAACAACTATCGTGTCAGCGCCGAGCAATTCTGCGGCTACCAGGCTTTCGCGGATGTAATCAAGGCTTTTCAGACGCTTTTCTGTCTCAACGCCCGAAAGGGAGATGAAATAGGGGGTGTGCAGGGACATAAGTATGCCGTGCTCTCTGGCCTTTTCACCTATTGCACGGAGCGTAGCTTCTCCTGTGCGTAAACCGTTGCCGGCCTGGTATTCGTATGCGTCAAGTCCCATTTGCCGGAGCCAGCCGGGGGCTTGGAGTGTTGATTTCATACCTTGCGCGTAAAAGCTTTCGCTGTTACCGCCCGGCCCGAAGGTTGCTCTTTTCATATTATCCTCCTTTTTGAAGACAACGGTCGAATTTCAAAGAAATCCGACCGTGAGTTTGTCATGTATCATGTGTAAAACTGCTTTTTGACCTGCTCACGCTTGAACTGTCTCAAAACGGGTTTTTCAAGCAGACGCTTGAAGCGGAAAAATAAGGTCTTCTTGTCCTTTATGGGCGGGACGAGAATTGCCTTGACGCCCAGTCGCTTGCCCGCAAACACGTCGGTGAATATCTGGTCGCCCAGAACTGCCGCGTCGGCTATATCCTGCCCAGACTGCATCAATGCGTGTCGATAGCTTTTTGTGGAGGGCTTTTTCGCATCATAGTATGCGGGGACCCGCAGGGGTCTTGCAAATCTCACCACCCTGTCCGCGTGGTTGTTGGAGACGAGAATCAAGGTTATGCCCGCAGCAGCAAGTGAATTTGCCCAGGCGATTATTTTTTCGTCGGGGTCGGGCATCTCGTAGGGTGCAAGAGTATTATCTATATCGGCAAGTACCGTTTTGATCTCAGCCGATTCAAGAAATTCGGGAGTCACCTCGGTGAAAGAGCGGAACATATAGTCCGGCATGAACAAAGAAAACATTAAAAATCCGATCCTTATTTATGAATGACCGACTTTGCGGCAACGGATATTTTAACATATTTTTTTTAGAATATCAAGAGTTTTTCTTCAAAAAATGCTTTTTTTGAAGGTGAAAAAGCAAAAAGTATTGAAAATACGGCAAGAATGTGGTATGATATATAATGTATAACTATTTTTCGGATACGAACGGAGAAAAAATGATAAATCGGTATCTTGAATGCGGAAAAATAATAAACACTCACGGCGTTGCGGGAGCTGTCAAGGTGGAAAACCGTTGCGACACCCCGAAAATCCTTGCATCGCTGAAAAAAATATATTTTAAGAGCGGTGAGCAGTACAGGGAAACGAAGGTGCTCTCAGGCTCGGTCATGGGGCAGTTTGTTCTGCTTAAGCTCGACGGAGTTGCCGATCTTGACGGCGCGGCGGCACTGAAAAATACGTTTATCTATGCGGACAGAGAGGATCTGCCCATAGAGGAAGGCGCGGTGTTTATTGCCGACATGATAGGACTGCCCGTGATCAACGCCGATACGGGAAAGGAATACGGAAAGCTGAGTGAGGTCATGAACCGCGGAGCTTCGGACATATACGTTGTGGACACTCCCGCAGGCGAGCGAATGATGCCCGCTGTGAAGGAATTTGTGAGGTCTGTTGACGTAGAAAAAGGAATTTTCGTCACGCCCATTGAGGGAATGTTTGACGATGCGGAGTAAAAATGAGATTTGACATAATGACGCTTTTCCCCGAGCTGACGGACAGAATTTTGGGGGAAAGCATAATCGGCAGGGCGCAGAAGAGCGGCGCGGTGGAGATATACTCCCACAATATCCGCGACTATTCCGAGGACAAACACCGCCGTGTTGACGATACCCCTTACGGCGGAGGAATGGGAATGCTCATGGCGGCACCCCCTATCTACAACTGCTACGAGGCGGTAAAGAAAATAGCCGACGACGCTTTGTCGGACAAGAGCGAGATAAAGCGAAAGGTCGTTTATATGTCGCCCAAAGGTAAGGTGCTGACCCAGGATAAAGCTGCAGAGCTTTCTAGTCTCGACAATCTGATTATCCTTTGCGGTCACTACGAGGGCGTTGACCAGCGAATCGTTGACGAGATCATCGACGAGGAAATTTCTATCGGGGATTACGTGCTCACGGGCGGCGAGCTTCCCGCTTGCATTTTGGTCGACTGCATTTCAAGGCTTTTGCCGGGGGTGCTTTCCGACAAGGAATGCTACGAAAGTGAGAGCATCGCCTGCGGCATGCTTGAATATCCCCAGTACACACGTCCTTATGAATTTCACGGCGTTAAGGTCCCCGATATTCTCATTTCGGGCGACCACGCAAAGATTGATAAATGGAGATACGAGAGGGCTTTGGAGGAGACGAGGCGTCTCCGTCCCGATCTGCTCTCACGTGACGAGGACTGAGACAGTCTTTAATGTACGGTTTTGCCTATTTGGGCGGAATGGAGGTACGAATGAAGAAAAGGATCACAGGACGAAGATTTTTGCCATCGGGCGACGTGTTCGAGGGCAGCTTTGTCATGCGGTTTTCAAAGAAAATATATAATATGTTCTTTTCGGGCTTCTTCGGCTCGATCATGACGGGCTACAGCGTCCTTCAACGGAAATTTGCGGGCGGTGCTGTGGCAAAGACCTTCGGAAGCTCGGACGATGCCGGGGACAGCTGGGATAGGAACATATTTTCCCGTGCAAGAAGGGCCGTGATATCGAGTGTTGAGCAGAGCTTTATTCTGAACGCGGCGCAACGGGGACTTCACAGCCTGCTGTCGGTCTATCTGCGGGTCTACGGCTTCTTTTTGCTGTACCTTGGTATATCCTTGGCGGTGATGAGCGTTGTCCGACAGGTGATGCAGGCGGGTGATTTCTCTATGTGGAGCCTCGCCGTGCCCTTCGTTCTTATCTGTGCGTCCTTTCCTATGCTGCTCTCAAGGATCACTCTTGGGACCGCCATTGAATCCAGCGCGGTCATGCGGACGCTGGTCTGCGATTTTCTGGGCTTCACTCACAGAGAACTAAAGGCAAACAGCGAGCACAGCTCGGGCAGCGCCGGATATTTCAGAGGAGCGTTTTTTGGCGCTCTGGCCGGCTGTCTGGGGCTTGTTGTTTCCCCTATCCTGATCTGCCTTGGACTGGCAGCGGCGGTGGCGGCCGTGCTTGTATTCATTCGCCCCGAGATCGGTCTGCTGGGTATGGTGCTCATTTGCCCGGTGCTTTCCTTGGCGGGAAGCCCTACGCTGCTTTTGTCGGCTATGGTCATCTACACGGTGCTGTGCACTCTTATTAAGATCTTTTTGGGCAGAGTTTCAATGTCCATCGAGATCGCCGACGTTTTCGTATTGATCTTTATGATCGCTATGGGAATGGGCGGCGTCGTTTCGGTTGGGGCTTCTCTTAATTCGGGACTTATGTACGTCTGTCTTATGGGCGTTTATTTTCTGACCGTCCTGCTGGTGCGTACAAGAGAGCTTCTGCAGAGGCTTCAGATAGCCTTCGTTACTTCCGGAGTTATCGTCTCCCTGGCGGGATTTTACCAGCTCGTCACGGGCAATCTCGAAGCTGAAACGCTTGACGCGGCGGTGTTCGGGGGAATCAGCGGACGCATTACGTCCACCTTTGGAAACGCAAATATGGCGGGAGTGTTCCTTGTGATGGTCTTTCCCTTTGCCATGGCGTTGCTGTTTGGCGCAAAGTCGGGCGGACTCCGTGCTTACGGCTTCTTTGCCTGCATGATGATGGGCGTTTGTACTCTGCTTACCTGGTCCCGCGGGGCATGGCTCGGGCTGATTTTTGCGGCGATAGTGTTCGTTGCTCTTTACAGTCACACCATAATTCCTCTGCTCATCCCCGCAGGTGCTTTGTCCTTGACTCTGCTTTGGGATAAGCTGGGCGGCAGCGGACTGTTCTTGAATCTTATTTCGCGTTTTACGAGTATTTTTACCATCGGCGACACTTCCTCGGCTTACAGACTGAGCATCTGGAAGGGTACGCTTCGAATAATTGAAGAAAATTGGTTGACCGGAATCGGCATCGGAAGCGACGCTTTCAGCCGGGTCTATATTAGATTTGCAGAGTCGGGAGCCGAGTACGCAATGCACTCCCACAATATGTTCCTGCAGATATGTGCGGAGCTTGGTGTTCCCGCACTTGCGGCGTTCCTTGTCTGTATTATTTTGTGTGTGCAGAGCGGTCTTGAGGTGGTCCGCTTCGGCGGCTCTCGGGCGACGGGCGAAAGAGACGTTTGCGTGGCGGCCGTCGCGGCGCTGTCGGGCGCGCTCCTTCAGGGGCTTACCGATCATATTTGGTTCAATTACAGAGTGTTCTTCACCTTCTGGTTCGTTCTTGCCATGATACGTGTGGCGGCGACTTTGGGAAGGAAATACGGAAGCTCACGCTTTGAATAATAAGAGCCGCTGGAACGGCAGAATGGAGACTGAAATGGCAGATATAAAAAGAAAGAGAAGATTTAATATCGTCGATCTGGTGCTTGTCCTTGCGTTGGCGGCTATCGTCGTTGCGGTGTTCTTTATCGGTAACAAGCTCCTGGGAGGCGCGAAGCCCGCGTCCTCGGGCGCGGACAAGATACAAGTGGAATTTTCGTTGCAGTTTCGGGAGATCCCGGACTCGGGCACGGGAAATCTGACCGAGGGCGACGTGATACGCGATGCCAACAGCAAAGCCCCCATGGGTCAGGTGACCGAAATATTCTACGAGCCTTATTCCGAGCTTTTGCTCGTTGACGGAGAGCAGGGAAGCGGAATCATGGCTGAGATGGAAGGATATACAAATATGCTTGTCACCGTCCGCGGCGAGGCAACAAAGGACGAGCGCGGATTTTATCTGGGCGGGGTAAAGGTGCTTGTGGGAAAACCGCTTGACGTATGGTCTCCCGGCTATTCGGGCGAGGGATGGTGCGTATCTATCAGGGAGGTGGAGTGACATGACTACAAAGAAAAGGCTCGGCTTTAACGCCCTGGATCTTGTGATCGTGGTGGTGCTTGTTTTGTGCGTTGCCATGATAGGCTTCCGCTTCCTGCGCACCTCGGACATGGCGGGGGATACGCAAACGAGCAAATACAGAGTCACGTTTCTCATAACAAACGTGAGCGATGGTACAAAAGATGCGCTTGTAGCAGGTGACAGCGTATTTTCGCTTCTGACTGACGCATACATCGGAAAGCTTGAGGGGATAGACACCATCAGCCCCGCATTTGAGTTCCTGGACAACGGAAAAGGGTCCTTTGAGAAGGTCTATTATCCCGACGGAACCAAGATCGATATTACGGGAACCATCATAGCCGAGGGCGCCGAGAACGACGACGGCTTCTTCGCATCGGGCAGCTTTTTCCTGTCTCCCGGCAGAACTCTTGAGATCTATACGGGTCACATTCAGGTAACTATTCTTATCACGGGTATCAGCGAATACGACGGATAATAGGGCTTTTTTGTTCAAAACGCACTATGTTATGTTTTAAAAAACGCAAAATTCGTCATTTGTCACATACAAAATCTGTTGATTTTGCGCTGAAAATTTGTTATACTAATTATAATTATAATGGTGGAGCATTCCCTGTGGAAAACGGGATGTTTATCCCTATTTCACGAAAAGAAAGGTAAGGGCAGGTAAGAACATGATCACTCGCGAGGTCAGCATCACAAATAAGGTAGGTCTCCATGCAAGACCG
This sequence comes from Eubacteriales bacterium, assembly GCA_045596925.1. Lineage (GTDB taxonomy): Bacteria > Bacillota > Clostridia > Oscillospirales > CAG-272 > SIG710. Next base: position 77,382 of record JAZODH010000058.1, on the reverse strand, counting down.
GCTACCTTCTTTATACAGAAGGCTAACAGCTACAGAAGCGCTATTTGGGTAGAAAAGGACGAGAGACGAGTAAACGCCAAGAGCCTTCTGGGTATTCTTTCTCTGGGAATTTCTCAGGGCATGAATATTACCATCATCGCTGACGGACAGGACGAGACCGAGGCAGTTGACGGACTGGCAGAGCTTATCAATTCGGGTCTCGCAGAATAAAACAGTATACTATGATCCCGGATATCCGGGGCTGAAGGACGGCGGTGGTGCTTTGCATGACCGCCGTTTTTGTCCCCTGCGGAAATTGACGTAAAAGAACGAAAGGAGAGATGCGGAAAATGGACAGGCTTCAAAGATTGCTTGAAAAGGCCAATACTCTGCCTCTCAGCCCCGGAGTTTATATCATGTGCGATAAGTGGGGGAAGGTAATTTACGTTGGAAAGTCGCGGAAGCTCAAAAACAGAGTTTCCCAGTATTTTCAGAGCGGTGAAAAGAATTTGAAGACCGCGAAAATGGTGTCGCTGGTGGAGGATTTCGAATATTTTCTCTGCGACACGGAGATGGAGGCGCTGACCCTTGAAAATCGCCTCATAAAACAGCATTCTCCCAAATATAACATCAAGCTCAAGGACGCAAAGTCCTATCCCTATATCAAGGTTACAGACGGCCCCTACCCCAAGATCATGTATTCGAGAAAAAGGGTGGCGGACAGAGCCAAATATTTCGGTCCTTATTCGGGGGTGAGCACGGTCTTTTCCATCATAAATCTTTTGCAGAAGACCCTGGGGATACCCTCCTGCAAACGGTCGTTTCCTCGTGATATCGGACGCGAGCGCCCCTGTCTTTACTATCAGATGGGGCAGTGCGCGGGCGTCTGCACGGGGAAGATCAGCCCCGAGGAATACGCCGAAACGATCAAATGCGCCGTAAATATTCTGCGGGGTAATACCGCGCAGGCTCGGCGCGACCTTGAAGCGCAGATGCTTGAATTTGCCGAGCGCGAGCAGTTTGAGGCGGCGGCAAGATGTCGGGACGCCATAACGGCGCTTGAAAAATTATCCGAAAAGCAAAAGGTGGTGGCATCACCCGACGCCGACCGCGACGTTTTTGCCCTTTACTCGGACGAGCAGTGCGCCTGTATTTCTGTGTTCAATATCCGTCAGGGCGCGGTAACCGACAAGAGTGAGTTTTGCTTTGGCGCGGACATGATAGCGGAAGCTGAGGAGATGCCTGCGTTCATCTGCGACTATTATCTGAAACGCGAATACGTGCCTCATCAGGTGCTTTTGTCCTTTGACGTTTCTGCGGAGGACAGGGAGCTGATGACGACGGCTTTGTCGGGCATGGCAGAGCGGAACGTTGAGATAAGGACTCCCGAGCGGGGAGAGATGAAGGCGCTTTGCGACATGGTTTACGACAATGCCCGTGAAAAGGCGAAAATGTATAAGATAGATGCGGAAAAGGACGACGAGACCCTGGTGAAATTGGCTTCAATGCTGGGGCTTGAGGTGCTTCCTCAGCGCATCGAGGCGTACGATATTTCAAATCTTGCGTCCGAGCACAAGACCTGCGGAATGGTGGTCATGGAAAACGGCAGGCTGAAGAAATCCGACTACCGCATTTTCACTATCAAGACCGTTGAGGGCACGGACGACTACGCGTCAATGCGCGAGGCGATCTCCCGCCGACTTTCTCACTTGGGAGACGGCACAGGGTCTTTTGCGTCGGTCCCCGATCTTATCCTGCTTGACGGCGGAAAGGGTCACGTTTCGACCATTCGCGCGGTCATGGACGAAATGGGTGTAGATATACCCGTTTTCGGCATGGTAAAGGACGATTTCCACAAGACGCGCGCTCTTTGCGACGAGGAAAATGAGATAAGCATTGCTCGCGACCGTGCGGTGTTTTCGCTTGTTTATCGACTTCAAGAGGAGGTCCACCGCTTCAGCGTATTAAAAATGGACAGTGCAAAACGCAAGACCTTGACCGGTTCGACCCTGACCAAGATCGACGGTATCGGTGAGGCAAAGGCGAGAGCGCTTTTGAAGCACTTTGGGGGACTTGCGGCGGTAAAAGAGGCAAGTGCGCAGGAGATATCCGCAGTCAAGGGTATCTCTAAGTCCGACGGACAGAGAGTATACGAATATTTTCACAAAAATTGAGGTAAAAATGAGAATCATTACGGGAAAAGCCAGAGGAGTGCGTCTTGAGACTCTCCCCGGGCTTGATACAAGACCTACCGCCGAGCGAGCAAAGGAAGCGGTCTTTTCAATGCTTGCATTTGACATTGAGGGCAGGCGGGTACTGGACCTTTTCGCGGGTTCGGGTCAGATGGGACTTGAAGCGCTGAGCCGCGGAGCGGCATCTGCCACTATGGTCGACCACGCAAAGGCGGCAGTGGAAATTATAAGGAAAAATACGGCAAAAACAAGGCTTGAGGGCGCTGAGATCGTCTGCGCCGACAGCGTGACCTGGCTTGAGGGCACGGCAAAAAGAGGACTTTCCTTTGACATTGTCTTTATGGACCCGCCATACGCCGAAAAGCTTCTTCCCCGTTGCCTTGAAAGGCTTCTTCGGGGACGTCTGCTCAAAAAGACCTCCCTTGTAGTCTGCGAAAGCGGGTCTGCCGAGGACGTTTTCGGCGGCGACGCATCTCTTGAGAGCAGATTTGATGTGGTAAAAAGCACCCGATACGGCGTGGCTTACGTAAATATTCTGAAATTAAAGAGTGGTGAAGACCGTGAAGAGTAAAATTTCCGTACTGCTTCCCGGAAGCTACGACCCCATGACATTGGGGCATCTTGACGTTATCCGCCGTGCGGCGGAGACATATGATAAGGTCTTTGTGGCTCTTCTCATAAACCCCGAAAAGAAATATCTGTTCTCCGTCGAGGACAGAATCAAAATAGCCGAGCTTTCATGCGCGGAGCTGAAAAACGTAACGGTGGTCTTTTCCGAGGGCTACACGGCAGACCTTGCCCGAGAGCTTGGCTGCTCGGCTATCGTCAAGGGGATCCGAGATGAAAAGGACCTTGAATACGAGCGTTCGATGGCTCGTTTTAACGAGGAACGCTTTCCCGGTCTGAAAACCGAATTTCTGACTGCGGGAGAGGGATTTGAGCAGGTCAGCTCAACCCTGGTGCGTCAGCTTCTTCTTGAGGGAAGGCTCGGGGAGGCAGGAAAATACTTGCACAGATCGGCGCATGACGCGCTGATCTCGGGAGAGATAAAATATGAAAACCATTGACATAGGAAAGGGAAAGCTGCTCTGCGTGAACACCCACAAGTTCAAGACCGAGCTTCTGACGGTAACTCAGGCGGCACCCTTTGATCGGCGTGATATGGGGCTTTGTTCCCTTCTTCACAACGTACTTAAACGCGGGTGCAGGGCGTATCCCTCAACGGCGGACATAAACCGCCGTCTGGACGACCTGTACGACGCAAATATAACCATGGGATGCTCCACAAACGGTGACAGCTTTTTGTCGGGTGTGACTGTGGAGACTCTTTGCCGCGATTTTATTCGCGGCGGCGAAGACGTTTTGTCGGGTGCTCTTGACGCGGTGGCGCAGATGATGACCCGGCCTCTCACCGACGAAAACGGACTTTTCCGCCATGAATACGTGGAGGGCGAAAAGCAGGCGCGCCTTGACCGCTTCCGCTCAGCCAACAGCAATCCCAAGTCCCGCTCGTCTCTTATTTGCCAGAACCTTATGTTCGAGGGGGAACGCTACGGACAGAGGATCTTTTACAGCGAGGACGAGATAAAAAGCATCAAGAATGAGGATCTGGCGGACTATTTTAAAAAGAGCTTGTCCATCTCCTCGCCTCTTTACATATACGTGGGACCCCGTTCGCAGGACGAGGTGAGCACGCTGGTCAAGGAAAAGCTGTCCTTTTTTGACGGCGACGGCGACCCTGTTTGTGACACGCTGATAAAACCCTGCTCCGGCGAGATGAAGACGGGCTTTGACAGCATGGCGGTGAACCAAGGCAAGCTGACCATCGGTCTGCGGAGCGATATTTCCATTGGAAATGACGACGTTTACGCCGCTCTTGTCTTCAACGATATTTTCGGCGGGTCCCCCGCATCAAAGCTGTTCAGAAACGTAAGGGAAAAGCTGAGCCTTTGCTATTCCTGCGGCTCGTCCTACGATTTTACAAAGGGCGTTATTTTCGTCCGCTCGGGAATCGCAAATGAGAACTACGACCGCGCGCTGGGCGAAATTTTACATCAGCTTGAGGATATCAAAAAAGGAAATATTTCGGAATTTGAGTTTGAATCAGCGAAAAAGGCACTTGTCAGCGGATATCGCCAGGTGACAGACTCGGCGTATGCTACCGAGAGCTTCTTCCGCACCAGGATCCTGTGCGGCTACACCGACGGAATAGAGGAAACGGCACAAAAGATCGAACAGGTGACGCTGTCCGACGTCGTTGAGGCGGCTCGGCGCTTTGGAGCAGAGGCGGTTGGCTTTGTTCGGGGTGAGCTTGAGGGTGAGGAGGTCGATTTCGATGAAGAATGACAGAATTTTGCACGAAAGCACCCTTTTACAGGAAAAATACTATGAATATACCCACAAAAGCGGGCTGAAGGTCTACGTTTTCCCAAAGAAAATGACCAACACCTATGCCCTTTTTGCCACAAAGTACGGCTCTGTCGACAACAGCTTCCGACTTGAGGGCGAGAGTGAGTTTACCGAAGTTCCCTGCGGAATTGCGCATTTCCTTGAGCACAAAATGTTCACCGCGCCCGACGGCAGTGATGCTTTTGACCGCTTTGCCCTTTACGGCGCGGATGCAAACGCGTACACGTCCTACGACAAGACGGTTTATCTGTTTTCCTGCAGTGAAAATTTTGAAAAGTGCTTTGACGAGCTGATAGAGTTCGTGACCCACCCATATTTTACACGAGAAACGGTGGAAAAGGAGCAGGGGATCATCGCCCAGGAGATACGCATGACCGACGATCTGCCCTCTCTGCGCTCCTATTACGGAATGCTCCGCGGGCTTTACTCGGTGCACCATATAAGAAACAACATCTGCGGCACGGTGGAGAGCATTTCACGCATAACCCCCGAGCTTCTTTACCGTTGCAACGAGGTCTTTTACAGTGCGTCAAACATGGCAATAGTGGTCTGCGGTGACGTTGATCCCGACGAAATTTTTGAGCAGGTCTGCTCAAAGATCGGCGACGGATTCGGAGCAGGCAAGGTAATTGAAAGACAGCGCCCTGCAGAGCCGCGCGAAATCTGCTCACGCCGCGTACAGTGCAAAATGCAGGTGGCAAAGCCTCTGTTTACAATAGGAATAAAGGATAACAATATTCCATCGAAGCCTGCGGAACGGGCGCGTCGGGACGCTGTCATGTCCATGATAAACGATCTGCTCTTTTCCCAGACGGGAGAGCTTTACAACAGCCTTTACGAGGAGGGACTTATCTCTCCCGATCTGAGCAGCTCCTACACTATTTCCGAGAGCTTTGCTTTCCACTCTGTGAGCGGTGAGAGCTATTGCCCCGAGACGGTTTTTGCGCGCGTGAGAGAGTATATTGAAAAGATAAGAGAGAAGGGCTTTGAGCGCGAGGATTTTGAGAGATGCCGAAAGGTGTTTTATTCCTCCTTTGTGCGCGAGTTTGATTCCACCGACGACATTGCGAACAACCTTGTTGCATTCGTTTTCGACGGCATCGAGATGTTCGACTACGCGGACATTATCGCGTCCCTCACCTACGATGAGGTGATCGAGGCGCTACGCTCGGATATGACCGACGATCTTTTTACCCTTTCGGTGGTTTATCCCTTTGATAATTAAGGAGGATTAGTATGGTAAAAATAGCATTTCCGAATATCGGAATTAAAGAGTTTATCCTTGATCCCGTGGCGTTTTCCCTTTTCGGGCTTGAGGTGCGCTGGTACGGTCTTGTTATCGTCACGGGTATGATCGCGGCGTTTTTCTACGCCCGCTACCGTGCCCACATGGAGGGCATCGACGACGACAATCTGCTTGATTACTTCCTTTTTGCGGTGATCTCGGGCGTTATCGGCGCAAGATTTTATTACGTTATAACCTCCCTTGACCAGTACGACAGCATCGGCGAGATGTTTGCTATCTGGAACGGAGGACTGGGAATTTACGGCGGTATTATTTTCGGCGCGGCGGCGGTCATCGGCGTCAGCCTGTACAAAAAGATACCTTTTATGCGCGCACTTGATATGGCGTCGTTGCCCGTTATGATCGGGCAGACCGTCGGTCGTTGGGGAAATTTCTTCAACGGTGAGGCATTTGGTCACACGGACAAATTCGAGTTTTTCGGACTTGTGGCAAAGACCCCCGGAGCTGAAAAGCTCCCCTGGATAATGCAGGTCAACTCCTACGCGTCCGACTACGACACTATGCTCGTCCACCCCACTTTCCTCTATGAATCGGTGTGGAATCTTATTGGATTTGTGATCATCAACGCTCTTTACAAGACGAAAAAGTTTGACGGTCAGGTCATGTTTATGTATATCGGCTGGTATGGGCTTGGACGAATGTTTATTGAGGCTCTGCGCGCAGACAGTTTGCGCGTAGGCGGCGTGAAAATTTCCCAGCTTGTGGGACTTTTGGCGTTTCTCGCCTCGGCGGTTGCGCTGACCTATATGCTCATAAAAAAGAAAAACGCACCCCCAATACTTGAGGGCAGAGCTGTGAAGAACAAATCGGAGGAAGAAAATGGCACAGATAATTGACGGAAAAGCAATATCCGCGAAAATAAGAGAAGAGATAAAGGAAGAGACCGCGCGATTTGTCGCACAGCGGGGATACGCGCCCGGTTTGGCGGTGATCATCGTTGGTGAGGACCCCGCTTCCACCGTTTACGTACGAAACAAAGGTCGCGCTTGCGAAGAAGTCGGATTTTATTCCGAGATCCACCGCTTGCCCGAAAATACTCAGCAGTCCGAGCTTGAAGAGCTTATTGACCGCCTCAATGGAGATGACAAGATCCACGGAATCCTGGTTCAGCTTCCCCTGCCAAAGCACCTGGACGAGAGTGCCGTACTGCTGAGGATCGACCCCGCAAAGGACGTAGACGGATTCCACCCCTACAACGTGGGGCGCATCATGATAGGCGATTTTGACATTGCCCCTTGCACCCCTTACGGCGTAATGGAGCTTCTCCGTTACAGCGGAATCGAAACCAAGGGCAAGCATTGCGTTATCGTGGGCAGAAGCAATATCGTGGGCAAGCCTCAGGCTATGCTGATGTTAAAGGCTGATGCCACTGTCACGGTCTGCCATTCAAAGACGCAGGATCTGGCACAGATCTGTCGCACTGCGGACATTCTGGTTGCCGCGGTCGGCCGAGCAGACTTCATCGGCGCGGAGTTTGTAAAAGACGGCGCGGTGGTGGTTGACGTTGGAATCAATCGAAAGGCCGACGGCAAGCTGACCGGCGACGTGAATTTTGCCCAGGTTGAACCCAAGGCATCGTTTATCACGCCCGTTCCCGGCGGCGTCGGCCCTATGACTATTACGATTCTCATGAAAAATACGCTGAAAGCCGCAGAGGTGTCAAAGAAATAAAAAAGAGGGTCATTGACCCTCTTTTTTATTTCTTTGACTCTTCCTTGATTTTTTTAATAATAGCCTTCTGCGCGTTGATCTCGTCGATCTGCTCGGCTATGCTCTGTGGAACGCTTTCGGCGTCTTTAAAATAGTCAAGGCACAGTCTTCCAAGCTCTGCCATGTCGGACTTCAGCTTTGACTCCTCAACCTTGATCTTTACTGCAGTAGCTGCGCTGTCGGTCAGCTTTGCCACGCCCTCGGCGGCCTTCTTTGCCACCCGTCCTGCGGTTTTTGCACAATCATCGAATCTTGACATATCTGTGATCATTCCTTCCGTTCTGTATTCGTCGGTGTTATTTTTTGCTTTTCTGCTTTTATTATACCGCCCGTCAAGGAAAAAGTAAACAGCAAAAGGAATAAAATTTTAAGTTTCGGGAAAAAATTTCAGTAAAAAGATAGCCGTGGAGGTAGAAAATCATGAACATGGACAAAAAAACCTACAAAAAATACGCGCAGGGGCGTGCGCCCAAATCCCCCGTTGTGAAGGATTGCACGAAAGCATTTCTTTTCGGAGGCGGAATATGCGCGTTTGCTCAGCTTTTGACCAATCTTTACGGCGTTTGGGGAATGAACGAAGAGGATTCGGGGCTTCTCGCTTCGGTGTCGCTGGTGTTTTTGGCGGCACTTTTGACGGGAATCGGAGTTTTCGACAAGATCGCAAAGCACGCAGGCGCGGGAACGCTCGTTCCCATTACGGGATTTGCCAATTCGGTCGTGTCGCCCGCCATTGATACAAAGGCGGAGGGGCTTGTGCTGGGGGTTGGTGCGAAGATATTTACGGTGGCAGGCCCCGTGTTGCTTTACGCGACCTTGGCAGGAACGCTTTACGGGGTGATTTATTGGATTTGTCAGATGATGTGAAAAGCAAAGGCACTTGTGAAAGCGGACTTTCACAAGTGCCTTTTCATCATTTTTTTGCTTTTGCGTACTTGTCGCATAAACGTGCGATAGGACACTCCTTGCACCTGGGTGAACGCGCCATGCAGTATTCACGTCCGAACATAACGATGCGGTGGCAGAAGTCGCTCTGCTCGGTCGGTTCGATTATGGGCACGAGTGTCTTTTCTACCTTTGTCGGATCCTTCAGCGTCTCGGGGTAAAAGCCCAGACGTCCGCAAATGCGAATACAATGTGTGTCCGCCACTATGGCGGGCATTTTGTATATGTCCCCCAGGAGCAGATTTGCGATCTTTCTGCCCACCCCGGGGAATTTTAACAGCTCGTCCATGTCTGCGGGAATAACCCCGCCGTAGTCTTCGACGAGCATTTTACAGGCGGCTTTTATGCTTTCGGCTTTTGTGCGGTACAGTCCGCAGGGGCGCACGATCCGCTCAATCTCGCGAAGGTCGCCGTCCGCCATTGCCTGTGCGGTGGGAAATACATCAAAAAGCTCGCGGCAGACGATATTTACCCGTGCGTCGGTGCATTGGGCGGACAGCCTGCCCATGACCAGTAGCTTCCACGGCTCGCCGTCGTACTGCAGAGCACATTCCGAGGACGGGTATATTTTTTTCAGGGCGTCGACTATTTCCGCACCCCTTTGCTTCTTTTCCTTTATGCTTCTCATCTTTTCTCCTGTGCCATTTTTGATCAAAAATAAAAAAACGGCGAATTTTTCAGAAATATTTTCAATAAGCCCTTTTCAAATAAGTTAAAATGTATTATAATATATAATAAGGCTTATTGTAACTTGCAGTAATATTATACAACACTCAAGTCAAAAAAGCAACAAAAAATTCCGGAGGAAAGGTCATGAAACAGAAATACACCATAACCATAGCGGGAACAGAGATGAACGTGCTCACCGACGAGGCGCCGGAATTTGTTGACGAGGTGGTGGGTATACTCGACCGCAAGATGAGAGAGATAAACAGCTCATCTCGCCGTTGTTCAAAGACCGAGGCGGCGTTTTTATGCGCGCTTGATTACTGCTCGGACAAGGTGAGACTCACAAGGAAGAACCGTACATACGATGCGGAGATAGCCCTGAAAAACGCACAGCTCAACCGCTTGGCACAAGAGAACGAAAAGCAGAAGGCGGAGATCGAGCGCTTGCGTGAGGAGATTTCACGTCTGCGGGGCAGAAGATGAGAATAGCAAAAGGAGCTTTGCCGGAGTTGCTTGCCCCGGCGGGGTCGCTGAAGGCGCTTATGGCCGCCATTGACGGCGGTGCCGATGCGGTATATTTCGGCGCGCCCGATTTTAATGCCCGCATACGTGCGCAGAATTTCGTCGACGGTGAGCTTGAGGAGGCGTTCAAGCTTTGCCATGCCTACGGGGTCAAGGCTTACGTTACTCTTAATACTCTGGTGCTTGACCGCGAGGCGGAGAACTTCGTGCGTACCGCCGAAAAGGTCTATCGAATGGGCGCGGATGCGGCTATCGTTGCTGACCTTGGAGGCGCGGCATATCTGCGAAAATACCTGCCCGAGCTTGAGCTTCACGCAAGCACTCAGATGTCCTGCCACAGCGCGTCGGGAGCTGTAGAGCTTGCAAAGCTCGGCTTTTCAAGGGTGGTTTGCGCCCGCGAGCTGTCTTATGAAAACGTCTGCGCTCTGACAGAAAATTCGCCCGTTGAAATAGAAATGTTCGTCCACGGTGCTCTTTGCGTTTCCCATTCGGGACAATGCCTTTTCAGCTCGCTTGTGGGCGGTCGAAGCGGAAACCGAGGGGAGTGCGCGCAGCCCTGCAGACTACCTTTTTCGGTGGGAGGAAAGGAAAAATATCCCCTCAGCTTAAAGGATTTGTGTCTTGCGCCCTACATTCCGCAGATAATTGACTCCGGGGTGGCGTCTCTTAAGATAGAGGGTCGCATGAAGTCCCCCGAATACGTCCGGGCGGTGACGGCAGTCTATCGCAAGCTTCTGGACGAGGGCAGAGGCGCCGATGCCCAGGAGATGAAATATCTTGCGTCGGTATTTTCACGCGACGGCTTTACGGACGGTTATTTCAGATCGAATATTTCGAGCAGGATGCTGGGTGTTCGCCGAGAGGAAAACAAAGAGGACAGCCGACTTCTGACTCCCTTTGATAAAATCACGAGAAAGATCCCCGTGGATATGACGGCTGCTTTTGAGGTGGGACGTCCCTGCGAGCTTACGCTGAAATGCGGCGAGCGGACGGTCAAGGTCACGGGACAAGCCCCCGAAAAGGCCATAAATGCGCCTTTGTCTCGCGAATCTATCGAAAAAAATCTCACCAAGTTCGGAGGCACCCCCTTTGAAGCGAGGTCGGTGGATATTTTCGTTGAGGGAGACATAATGCTTCCCCTGTCAAAGGTGAACGAGCTTAGACGCGGTGCGGTGGAAGCGCTTGCAGGCTCACCCGCAAGGGAGGAGACACAGATAAAATTTGCTCCTCTGGACAAGCCTGGGATGCAGCCTCATAAGAGGACCGCGCGGTTTTTGTCCGTATCACAGATCAGTGAGACGGCGCTTGAATATTTCGACGAGATATATCTTCCCGTACACGGCTTTGAGCTGCCTGTGGGCGGCGAGGGTAAGGTGGGCGTGATAATCCCTGCGGTCGTAACCGACACGGAGAGTGAGTCGGTGGCACAAATGATAAAAATTGCCGCGCAAAAGGGCGCAAAGTTCGCTCTTGTGGGCAATTTGGGACACCTTGGGCTTGCTCGCGGATGCGGACTTGAGATCAGAGGTGATTTCCGTCTGAACATCTTTAACGGAGCGGCGGCGAGAGAGCTTGAGGCTTTGGGGGTAAGAGAGTTCATATCCTCTCCCGAGCTGACTCTGGCTCAGACCCGCGACATCGGCGGTTCTGCCGTGGTCTACGGACGTATTCCCTTGATGACGGTGGAAAAGTGCGTCATACGCGAGGTTGCGGACTGCAACGCCTGCGCGGCAGGCAAGGCGACCCTGACTGACAGAAAGGGGATAAAATTCCCCGTTTTCCGCGAAGCGGAGCACAGGAACGTCATTTACAATTCTTTTCCCACCTACATGGCGGACAGGGAAGAGGAGCTGACAAAAAACGGCATAGGAAGCCGTCACTTTATTTTCTCGGACGAGACGCCCGCACAGGTTGACGGCGTTATCCGACGCTACAAGGAAAGAACCCCACCCTCCGATAACACGAGGGTAAGAAGAATAAAATGAGGATTTGAAAATGGACAAAATAAATGTAAAAATAAAGCTGAGTCGCGGCATGACTTTGCCAAAATACGCAACCTCGGGTTCGGCGGCACTTGACCTTTGCGCCGCTATCGAGGAGGGCACGACCCTCGTTATCCACCCCGGTGAGACTGTCTCCGTGCCTACGGGAATCTCGATTTCCCCGCAGGACAGCGGAGTGGTTGCCGTTGTTGCCGCAAGAAGCGGTCTTGGCATCAAAAAAGGTATAAGCCTCGGAAACGGCATCGGAGTTATCGACAGCGACTATCGCGGAGAGATCTCGGTAGGGCTTTACAACAGAAGCGCGCAGGATTTTACGGTGGAGCACGGCGACAGAATAGCACAGCTTATGTTCATGCCCGTCTTTGCGGCAGAGCTTATCGAGTGCGACGAGCTTGACGAGACCGAGCGCGGTACAGGCGGCTTTGGCTCTACGGGTATCAAGTGATGAGAATAATTCTTGCATCAAAATCACCAAGAAGAAAAGAGATTTTAGGCTCTCTGGGGCTTGATTTTGAGATAATCGTTAGCGAGTGCGAGGAAAAGGTCGAGGACGGACTGACACCCGGGCAGGCAGTAATGTCCATTGCCGCCCAAAAGGGAAGGGCTGTGTCAGGGAGCCTCCGCAAAAAAGGAGAAGACCTGACCGACACGCTGATCATCGCCTGCGACACGGTGGTGGCTTGTGCAGGTGAGATATTGGGCAAGCCCCGCGACCGCGAGGATACTCTCAGAATGCTCCGCTTGCTTTCGGGCAGAGACCACAGCGTGCTCAGCGGACTTTACGTTGAATACAACGGCAAGACTGCAGGCGCCTACGAGGAGACCTACGTGCGCTTTTCACAGCTTTCCGAGCGTGAGATAGAGTGGTATGCCGACAGCGGCGAGCCGGACGACAAGGCAGGGGCTTACGCTATTCAGGGTCACGCTTCAATGTGGGTCGAAGGAATAGACGGCTGTTATTTCAACGTGGTGGGACTTCCCACCTCAAAGCTCTGCCGACTGCTCAAAGCCGCATTCGGCATTGACGTGATCGATCTGATAAAATAAAAATTCCGCAGGAAGGAAAATCTGTCGGCACGCCGACAGGGCAGGAAATTACATAATGGCAATGAACAAACAGATAGGAATAGATCTTGGTACTACCAACACCCTGTTCTTTATGAAGGGCAAGGGGATCGTTCTGCGCGAGCCCTCGGTAGTAGCCAAAAACAGCGTGACGGGCAAGGTTGTGTCGGTGGGTTCGGACGCAAAGAAGATGCTGGGTAAGACACCCGGTACCATCGCCGCGTTCAAGCCTCTCAAGGACGGCGTTATCGCGGACTTTGATGTCACGACCCAGATGATACACCAGTTTTTCCGCAAGATAAACACGGGCGGATTTTTCGACCGTCCCAGCGTTATAATCTGCATACCTTACGGGGTCACCGAGGTTGAGAAAAAGGCATTTGAGGATGCGGCATACGACGCTATGTCAAAGTCGGTGGATCTTGTTGAGGAGCCTATGGCGGCGGCTATCGGCGCGGGACTGAGGATTTCGGGTCCCCGCGGAAACATGATAGTGGACATCGGCGGCGGCACTACCGAGGTGGCGGTCATCAGCCTTGACGGAATCGTGGCGGCGCGCTCTCTGCGCACTGCGGGCGACGAGCTTGACGAGGCTATTGTAAATTACGTTCGCCGTCAGTACGGCGTGGCAATCGGAACATCCACGGGCGAGGAACTGAAAAAGAAGATTGGCTCGGTCCACCCGACCGCCGACATCGAGGAGACAGAGATACGCGGTCGTGACCTGCGCACGGGACTTCCCAGCGTTCTGCGCCTCACCTCGGCTGACATGAGATACGCAATGGAAGAGCAGATCGAAAAGATCATCGACTGCATAAAGCACACCCTGGAGGGCACGCCTCCCGAGCTTTCGGCAGATATCTACGACTACGGAATAACTCTGGCGGGTGGAGGTGCGCTCCTGCGCGGTCTGCCTACCCTTATAACCGAACGGACGGGACTGCGCGTAAACGTGGCAAAGCGTCCTCTTGACTGCGTTGCACTGGGACTGGGCATGGGAATCGAGGAGCCGAGACTGCTCCGTAATGTGGTTCTTCGCAGATAAATTCAGATAAAGGAGACTTCGCTGTGGCGAGATTCTTAAGATCAAGATTTTTTATAATCGCATTGCTTTTGGCAATAGTTCTTGTGACCGTGCCTACCGTGCTTTCCCTTATGGGACAAGGCTCGGTGGTCCGCAACGCCCTGAACGTCATAGCCACCCCCTTCAGATTCGTCATAACCAGGACAGAGGAGGCTATCGAGGGCTTTGCCATGTATTTCCGCGAGTTCGACCAGATGAACGAGGAAAACAAGGCTTTACGCGCAAGGATAAAGGAGCTGGAGGACCAGGTCTACCGCTCGGAGGTCGTCCGCGAGGAGAACGAGTGGCTCTATGATTACCTGGGTCTGCACCGTTTGCACCCCGACTACGTTTTTGAAGCGGCGACGGTGGTCGGACGCGAGTCGGGAAATTACATGACGGTTCTGACTCTTGACTGCGGTTCGGCCAACGGCGTAAAGCTGAATATGCCTGTGATCACGGGCGAGGGTATCGTGGGATACGTGTCCGAGGTAGGACTCACCTGGTGCAAGGTGTCCACCATTATAGAAACGGCCACCTCGGTGGGCGCTTACGTTGAGCGCTCGGGTGAGATAGGCATAGTCAAAGGAGATTTTTCTCTTAAAAATCAAGGATATTGCCAGATGTCCTATCTTTCCACCGACTCGGATATCAAGGTGGGGGACAGAATAATCTCAAGCGGTATCGGCGTCGTATATCCCAGAGGACTTCTCATCGGAACGGTCTCAGAGATAGTTCCCGACGAGGCAAGCAGAACCCTCAGCGCTTACGTTGAGCCTGCGGTGGACCTGCGCGATATTTCGCGGGTGATGATAATCAAGGACTTTGCAGGTTACACAGAGGAGTCTGCGGACACGACAGAATAAAAACGAAGGAGGAAAGGCATGAACAGCCAAAGATCGCCCATTACGTGGCAAAAGCTGACCAAGAAAAGCATAGTCTGGTTTCTGTGGCTGTTTGGCTCGGCTTTGGTACAGACCTGCGTTTTTGCGCGGTATCAACCCTTTGGGGTGGTTCCGGAGATCGTGCTTCCCTGCGTTATAGCTATTGCTATTCACGACGGTGAGCGGTCGGCGACCATCTGCGGTATCATGGGCGGACTTATTATAGATGCTCTCGGTACCGGTGGGTTTTCCGCTTCCGCGGTGCTTTATATGCTTTTGGCGGTAGTGGCGGCTTTTCTTACCTATTCCGTGCTCAGTCGGGACTTTTTGTCCTGGGTCATCGCCACGGTCTTGGCTCTGGTACTTTGCTGCCTGACCTCCGCGATCTACGCTCGGATCTCTGTTGGTGCTCCCTTTTTTGAATATCTTGGGCGCACATTTTTTAAGTATGTATTTTCTTCCTTCATTTTCTCCTTGCCCTTTTATCTTGTGACACGGCTTATATGGCACAGATTTTTTAACAACAGAGAAATGGAAGGCTGATATTTTTAATTTGTTAAATTCTACGAAAGGAGGCTGTCCGTATGAGAGGGAAAAAGGAAGGCAAAAGGCAGTCCCACCATCTGCTTCGAATAGCGTCGGTGGGCGTTTTTCTGGCGGTCGCGCTGATTTTTTACGTGGCGATGCTGATGCGACTTCAGGTGGTAGACCGTGACAGATATATCAGCGGTGTTCTGGTAAGCGCCGATTCCCGAACGGTGGTCATACCTGCCCACAGAGGCGAGATATTCGACCGAAACGGAAAGCCTCTGGTCACAAACGAATATAAATACAGCGTTGTCTTTGATTACGGGTCTATGCCCTACGGTGCTCACGAGTCAAACGCCACGATCCTTGTGGCAAAGCAGGTGCTGGAGGAAGCGGGCGGTATCGAGAACAACGTGAATCGGGATAGCATTTTCCTTGGAAGCTATCCCAATCTCATCTATGACGAGCGGAAGCTGGCGGACAGCGCCTATATATCCGAGTTTGAGAAGATGCTCAAATCAAAGAAGATGGACGGCGATATCCGCGCCACCGAGCTTGCCGAATACTATGTCAAGCGCTTCGAGCTTGACGCGGAGAAGGACGGGAAGCCCGTCTACACGGTGGATCAGGTGGATTTTCTGATCTCCGTGCGCTTCGCCATGGATTTGAGGAAATTCAGCACCGCAGAGCCTTACGTTTTCGCCCGGGACGCGGACGTGGGTATCATTACCTATTTTGAGGAGTCCAATATCCGAGGAGTGTCGATCAACACCGAGACCACCAGAAAATACGAGTATCCGGGCTATGCATCCCACATTCTCGGGCGAGTGGGCAAGATACCCGCCGAGAACTGGGAATATTACAAGGAGCTCGGCTACGATATGGACGCTATCGTTGGCATTTCGGGCTGTGAACAGGTGTTTGAGGAATACCTGCACGGCACAGACGGCAAAATGCTGATCGAGGAGGACGAAAACGGAAATATCCTCTCCCGTAAGGTCATAAAAGAGCCTATCCCCGGCAACGACGTGTGGCTGACTATCGACATTGATATGCAGATCACCGCCGAGGACGCATTGAAGGAAAATATCCGGTATATCCGCGACAAGGCAAAGGAGACGGCGGGAGCACTTGACGGTGAGGACGCGTCCGCAGGCGCAATTACCGCCATTGGTGCAAACAACGGCGACATTTACGCTCTTGCCTCAAATCCCACATATAATCTTGAGACCTTTAGCCGGGATTATGAGTCGATGCGGGACGACGAGACAAAGCCTCTGCTCAACCGCTCCACTATGGGACTTTACCAGCCCGGTTCCACCTTCAAGATCGGCGTTGCCACGGCGGCTCTGGAAGAGAAGATAATAACCCCTAATTCTACCATTACCACCAAGGGTCGGTACACCTATTACGATGAAAACGGTCCCCGTTGCTGGGTGTATCTGAGAAACGGAGGTACCCACGGCACCATAAACGTGGTCGAGGCTATCGAGGTCTCCTGCAACTATTTCTTCTACGACGTGGGCAGACGGCTGACCATCGAGACGATGAACGAGTATTCGAAGAAATTCGGACTGGGCGTCAGCACTGGAATCGAGCTTTCCGAGTACTCGGGCATTCTTGCGGGCAAGGAATACAGAGATTCAAAGGGGCTTGAATGGTACCCCGGCGATACCCTGCAGGCAGCCATCGGACAGTCGGATAACCTGTTTACTCCCATGCAGATAAGTTGTTATATTGCCATGATAACAAATGGAGGAACGAGATATTCGGCACACCTGCTGTCAAGCGTCCGCCACTATTATACAAACGAGATAATCTACGAATACACGCCCGTTGTGCTTGACGAGATCGAGATATCCGACAGCACCTACAATACCATCCGCCGCGCCATGAAGAGTGTGACGGAGGAAGGCTCGGCTAAGAGGATATTCTCTAAATACCCCATTGCCATCGGCGGCAAGACAGGAACGGCGCAGGTCAGTGACAAGAAGAGTGATAACGCTATCTTCACGGCTTTTGCGCCTTACGACGATCCCGAGATCATCAGCACCTGCGTGATCGAGCAGGGAAGCAACGGTACCGATGCGGGAATTACCGTAAAGGCGGTCTTTGATCACTATTTTGGACTTGAAGGATAATTTTCGAGAAAACACTTTACAAATCCCGCCTATAGGGATAGAATATAATCAAATATTTCATGTGTGGAGGAGCCGAAATGGACTCAAACGAGAAAAAAAGACTTGTAGAACAGCTTTGCTCGGTTCTGGCAAGTATCAGAGACCCAAAGCAGATAGAAGCACTTTTAGAGGACCTTTGCACCGGCGGTGAGATAGAGCAGATGGCCCAGCGCATTGAATGCGCGAAGCTTTTGCTTGAAGGAAACACTTACAGCAAGATCATAGCGGAGACTGAGGTCTCCTCGGCGACCTTGAGCCGTGTTTCTCGCTGCACTCAGCATGGAAGCGGCGGTTACAGCCGTATTCTGGCACAGATTTTCGGAATAGAGACCTATTTATAAAAAAGATCCCGACGTACCGTCGGGATCTTTTTTAAAGCATATTTTGGAATTTTTCGAAACTGAAGCAGAGATTATTTGCCGAGTGAGCGTCGCTTGAAAGTATCAGAGTACCGCCCTTTTGCTTTACGTATTCTGCCAAAGTCGTGTCGGGGTAGGGAGACGTGCGATAGCCCCGGGAGATGGCTCCCGTGTTTACCTCAAATGGAATTTTCAGGGGCAGAAGTGAATCAATGGCGCTCTGTGCCGCCGCCAGATATCGGGGGGCTTCCATGTCGAACAGACGATTTCCCTCGTTGAATTTGGTTATGAGGTCAATGTGCCCCACGATGTCGATCTTCTTGTTTGCCAGCGTTGCTACCGTGCGGTAATATTCCTCGGCAAAGGCGTAATAGTCGCCACCGAAACATTCACGGCAGATCTGCTCAAAATCCGACGGAGATTCGTCGATCGACAGGTGCTTGCCGCCGATTTTTACGTAGTGAGCCGAGCCGATGACGTAATCGTAATCCGAGGTGTCAAGGTCGGAAAGGGCGTCAAGCTCAATGCCGAGCAAAACCTCGATCTTATCCGAATATTTTTCTTTCAGACGGCGAATCTCCGCCTTGTATTCCTCGGTTTTTTCAAGGGAAAGGCAGTAGCTTGAATCGAAGGCGGTGTACCCGTGCTCGGATATGCCGATGATGGTCAGACCGCGCTTAATTGCCGCCAAAACCATCTCTTCCGCGGTGTTTTTTCCGTCGCAAAAGCAGGTGTGGCAGTGAAGATCGCGCCCGATCATTTTGTCATCTTCTCCTGCTTTACCTTGTGGTCGATAACGTGGCGGGAAGCCAGCTCGCGGTGGATATCCTCAAGAGAGATTCCTGCTTCGGTCATAAGCACGAGGGTATGATATGCCAGATCTGCGATCTCGTAGATAGTTTCCTTTTTGTCCTCTGCCTTGGCGGCGATGATGACCTCGGTGCACTCCTCGCCGACTTTTTTGAGGATCTTGTCAAGACCTTTATTGAACAGGTAAGTGGTGTAAGAACCTTCCTGAGGGTTCAGCTTTCTGCCCTCGATGAGTTTTATCAGCCCTTGCAGGGAAAATTCGTGAAGCTCCTCGCTTTCCCAAACGGGATTTTCAAAGCAGGAGAAGCTGCCTGTGTGGCAGGCAGGGCCGTCAGGCTCAACTATCACGGTCAGCGCGTCGTAGTCGCAGTCTGCGGTGATAGAAACGATGTGCTGGTAGTTTCCGCTGGTCTCGCCTTTGAGCCAAAGCTCCTGACGGGAACGGCTAAAGAAGCAGGTCAGACCTTTTTCCATTGATATTTTAAGGCTCTCACGGTTCATGTAAGCCAGGGTGAGGACCTTTTTTGTAACAGAATCGACGACGATGGCGGGAATGAGACCTTTCTCGTCAAATTTAAGCTTTTCGATGTCTAACATAATATATCTCCTTAAACAATTCTTACGGGAATGTCGTTTCTCTTCAGTTCTTCTTTGAGGTCGCGGATCTTGACTTCTCCGAAATGGAAGATAGATGCCGCAAGACCTGCGTCAACCTTGGGCAGAGCACGGAATAGCTTTGTAAAATCATCAATGCAGCCCGCACCGCCCGATGCAATTACGGGAACGCTGACGGCTTGGCAAACGGCGTCAAGCATTTCAAGGTCGAAGCCGCCTTTAACGCCGTCGGTGTCGATAGAATTTACGACTATCTCGCCCGCACCGGACTCGGCTCCTCGACGTATCCACTCAATGGCCTCCATGCCCGTGTTCTCTCGTCCGCCCTTGGCAAACACGCGAAAAACTCCGTCAACGCGCTTGATGTCGCAGGAAAGTACCACGCACTGGTCGCCGTAGCGCTTTGCCGCTTCGGCTATAAGCGAGGGATTTTTTATTGCGCCCGAATTTACGCTTACCTTGTCGGCACCGCATTTGAGCACGCGGTCAAAGTCGGACAGGGTGTTTATACCGCCGCCGACGGTCAGGGGAATGAAGACGGATTTTGCAAGCTCACGGAGTATGTCCGTAAAGAGCTCACGGCCCTCAGCAGAGGCTGTGATGTCGTAGAAAACAAGCTCGTCGGCACCGCATTCGCTGTAAAATTTTGCAAGCTCCACGGGGGATGCAACGTCGCCAAGTCCTTCAAAATTTACGCCTTTGACAACCCGTCCGTTCTTTACGTCAAGGCAGGGAATTATTCTTTTCGTTATCATCTTGCCACCTCGATAGCTTCTGTTAGGTCGATCGCGCCAACGTAATAAGCCTTGCCGATAATTGCGCCGTGCATATTCATACGGCGCAGGCGCGCCACGTCATCAATGGATGAAACACCGCCCGATGCTATGATATTTACCTTGAATTTTTCGGACAGCGTGCGATAGAGGTCGTGGTTTGCGCCCTGCATTGCGCCGTCCTTTGAAATATCGGTGCAGATTATGGTTTGCACGCCGATCTTTTCCATGTCGGCAAAAAACTCCTCGGCGGTGATGTCGGCAGTCTCGGTCCAGCCCTTGATGGCGACTTTTCCGTCCTTTATGTCAATGCCGACAGCGATTCTTTCACCGTACTTTTCAAGGGCTGTCAGAAGAAAATTTCTGTCCTTTACTGCCGCCGTTCCGAGAATGACGCGGTCTATTCCGGCCGAAAGGTAGGTATCCACCGTTTCCATGCTTCGTATTCCGCCGCCGACCTCGGTGAAAAGTCCCGAATCCGCGATTATTTTCTTTATCGTTTCAAGATTCGGTGTAGTGCCGTCCCGAGCACCTTCAAGGTCTACCAGATGAAGGCAGGTAGCACCCCTCAGAGCAAAATCCTTTGCTAAGGACGGGGGATCGTCAGAATAAATAGTCATTTTATTATAGTCTCCGTGGAGCAGGCGAACCGCCTTGCCGCCATAGAGATCGATCGCGGGAAAAATTAACATTTTATACCTCTTTAGGATTTACTCGCAGAATGCTTTTAGGATTTTAAGACCAACCTCACCGCTTTTTTCGGGGTGGAACTGACAGCCCATAACGTTGCCGCGGGCCACGGCGGCGGTCAATTCTGCTCCGTATTCAGCGACGGCGACAGTGTCCTTGGCGCAATTTGCGCCATAGTAGGAGTGAACGAAATAAACGTGATCACCCTCGTTTATATATTTGAACAGAGGTGACTTGTTTTCGGTGAATTTCAGCGCGTTCCAACCTATGTGTGGGATTTTCAGGTCAGCGGGGATAACGCTTGAGATTGGAACGATGTCGCCCTCAATCAGTCCGAGTCCCTTGTGTTCACCGTACTCAAAGCTTCGCTCAAGCAGAAGCTGCATACCAAGGCAAATACCAAGCAGGGGCTTACCCGCTTTGGCTTCCTCGATTATGACACGGTCAAGACCCGTAGCGCGCAGCTTTGCCGCCGCGTCACCAAAGGCTCCGACACCCGGAAGTATTATTTTATCGGCATTTCTGATCACGTCCGCGTCGCCTGTAACCACAGCATCCGCGCCCACGGCCTTCAGGGAACTGACCAGAGAAAAGAGATTTCCCACGCCGTAATCTACAACTGCTATCATCAGAGAACACCTTTCGTAGACGGGATCTCGCCTGCAAAATCGGGGTCGATTTTTACAGCCGCGCGAAGTGCGCGGGCAACGGCTTTAAAAGCTCCCTCGATTATGTGGTGGGAGTTTCTGCCGGCGTTCTGAACGATGTGCAGAGTAATGCTCGACGTGCGGACAAACGCCTGCCAGAATTCCTCGCAAAGCTCGGTATCAAAGTCGCCGACCTTCACGGCGGGGATTTCAAGACCGTAGGCGAGGTAGCTTCTGCCCGAGATGTCGAGTGCGGCGGTGATGAGTGCTTCGTCCATGGGAAGCATCATAGAGCCGTAACGGCAGATGCCCTTTTTGTCGCCGAGAGCTTCGGAAAGTGCCATTCCGAGACAAATGCCGATGTCCTCCACTGTGTGGTGGAAGTCCACGTTGGTGTCACCCGTGCATTTTACCGTCAGATCAAATCTGCCGTGACGGGCAAAGAGGGTCAGCATATGGTCGAGAAAGCCGCAGCCTGTGTCGATCTCGCTTTTTCCCGTGCCGTCGAGGGCAAGGGTCAGATTTATGTCTGTTTCCGCTGTTTTGCGAATAATTTCTGATGTTCTCATATTTTTTCGTTCCTTTACGATAGAATATCCTTTATTGCGCCCAGGAGCGCATCAACCTGATCTCGGGTGCCGACGGTTATGCGGTTGTAGTCCGCAATTTTTTCGGCGGTGAAGTGGCGCACAAGTATTCCGCGTTCACGCAGAGCAGAGTAGAGGTCTGCGCCGCCAATTTTGTCGGACTTTGCAAAGACGAAATTTGTCTTTGAATCGGTGACGTCAAAGCCGAGGGAGCGAAGCTCGCTCGTCAGAAAATCACGGTTTTCGGCGATGATTTTGCAGTTTTTGCGAGTTGTTTCCTCGTCCTCAAGCTGACCGATACCGGCAGCCATGGTCATAGAATTTATATTGTAGGGATTGGTTGAGTATTTGATCGTCCGAAGGTCTGCGATAAGAGCCTTTGAACCGATGCCAAATCCCAGACGCGCACCTGCCATCGATCGGGATTTTGAGAAGGTCTGGGTCACCAGCAGGTTATCGTATTTCTCAATAAGAGGAATACAGCTCTCACCGCCGAAATCCACGTAAGCCTCGTCGATAACTACCACGTTGTCGGGTTTTTTCTGCAGGATAAGCTCGATCTCGTCCCGTGTCAAGGCGATTCCGGTGGGCGCGTTGGGGTTTGCGATGAAGATCGTTCCTTTGGCATCAAAATAGTCCTCAATATTTAAAGTGAAATCGTCTTTGAGAGGAATAACTCTTGCGGGCAGGGAATTTATCTCGGCAAATACCGAGTAAAAGCCGTAGGTGATGTCCGCAAAGACCGCGGGAGTGTCCTTGTCGCAGAACGCCATGAAAGCGAAATTGAGGATCTCGTCCGAGCCGTTGGTGGCAAGGACCATATCGGGGGTGACCCCGCACGCCTCGGCAAACTTTGCGTGAAGCGGTGTGCATTCGGGATCGGAGTAAAGCTGAAGCGATTCCGCCGCTCTTGATGCATATTCAACGGCTTTTGCCGAAGGCGGAAAGGGGGATTCGTTTGTGTTGAGTTTTATAAATTTACGCTCCTTTGGCTGTTCACCGGGGGTGTAGGGAACCAGGAATTCGTATTTTCGGCTTAGATATTTGCTCATTTTCAGTCCTCAAGTCGAATGACTGCGCTCTTTGCGTGAGCGGTAAGTCCTTCCTTTGTAGCAAAGTATTCAACGTCGCGCGCGATCTTTGCCAAAGCTTCCTTTGTGTAGTAGGTGTACTGTGTCTTTTTGATGAAATCGTCTACAGACAGGGGGCTTGAGAACTTTGCCGTGCCGCTTGTGGGCAGGGTGTGGTTGGGGCCTGCCATGTAGTCACCCAGAGCCTCGGGGCAGTTTCTGCCCATGAAGATGGATCCTGCGTGGCGGATCTTGTCAAGATAGTCAAAAGGATTTGAGACGCAAAGCTCAAGGTGCTCGGGAGCGATCTCGTTTGCGATCTCAATTGCTGCGTCAAGCGTGTCGGCCACGATGATCTTGCCGCCAACGTCGATAGACTCGCGGGCGATCTCGGCACGCTCAAGCAAGGGGATCTGACGCTCCAGCTCCTCGGATACTGCCTGTGCCAACTCCATTGAATCGGTTACCAGCACCGCGCTTGCCAGCTTGTCGTGCTCAGCCTGTGAGAGCAGATCTGCTGCCGCGTGACGGGGATCAGTCTCGCCGTCGGCAACGATAAGAATTTCGCTGGGACCCGCAATCATGTCGATGGACACCTGACCGAATACCTGCTTTTTTGCCTCTGCTACGAAGGCGTTGCCGGGGCCAACGATCTTGTCAACCTTGGGAACGCTCTCGGTTCCGTACGCCAGAGCCGCTACCGCCTGTGCGCCGCCGACCTTGAATATCTTGTCGATGCCCGCTATCTTTGCCGCCGCCAAAATTACGGGATTTACCTTTCCGTTTTTCTGGGGAGGCGTTACCATGACCACCTCTTTTACACCTGCAACCTTTGCGGGAATGGAATCCATGAGCACGGTGGAGGGGTAGGCCGCCGGGCCGCCGGGAACGTAAAGTCCCGCGCGGTCAACGGGGATTATCTTCTGACCTACAACAATGCCGTCCTCGTCGTTGATAATAAAGCTGTTTCTTCTTTGCTTTTCGTGAAATTTACGAATGTTTACAGCCGCTTTTTCTAGAATCTCGAGGAAGCGAGGCTCGACTGCCGCCACCGCCTCGTCGATCTCTTCGGGCGTGACAGCCAGAGCGGTCAGGGTCGCGCCGTCGAATTTTGCCGTGTATTCAAGCAGGGCTTGGTCGCCATTTTCTCTTACGTTTGCGATAATGTCCGCAACTATTTCTTCTACGTTAAAGGTGGGTATAACTCTGGCGAAGATATCCTTGTTTGCCACCTCACCGTATCTTAAAATTTTAATCATTTTATGTGCCTTTCTTTACTGCTCTTTTATCTGCTTTGCAATGTGGTCGCGGAGCTTTTCGATCTGTGCGCCCTTGAATTTAAAGCCTGCCTTGTTGGCAATGAGACGCGCGCTGATGGGAACGATGGTCTCCTTTACCTCAAGGTCGTTTTCCTTTAAGGTAGTACCCGTTTCAACGATGTCCACAATGACATCGGAAAGCCCTAAAATAGGCGCTATCTCGATGGAGCCGTTCAGATGTATAATGTCGATGTCGCGGCCGATCGACGCGTAATAGTTGCGCGCGATCCGTGAAAACTTCGTTGCAACCTTGAGGGTCTTTGTACCGTCGTCGCAAAAATCCTTTTTTGCGGCAACAGCCATTCGGCAAATGCCCGTGTTCATGTCCAGAAGCTCGTATACGTCGGGGGCGTATTCAAGGAGAATATCCTTTCCGCAGACGCCGATGTCGGCGGCGCCTCTTTCAACGTAAATGGAAACGTCCGAGGGCTTGACCCAGAAGTAGCGGACCTTTGCTTCGTCGTTTGTGAAAATGAGCTTTCGGCTGTTTTCAAGGAGTGCAGGGCACTCAAAGCCCGCCTCGGCGAACATTTTGTAGACCTTTTCGCCAAGTCTTCCTTTGGGAAGCGCTATGTTCAGGTAATCCTGACCGTCATCGGCGGGAGAGATCTCCGCGTCGGAGGATTCCTCAAGCTCCTCCATCAGATCAAGGTAGAGAGCAAAGCCGACGGCGGAGTTCTTCTTGCCCATTTTGCGGAGCAGGTTATCGTACTGACCGCCCGACAGAATACTTTTTGACAGACCGCGGATAAATCCTCTCATGACGATCCCGCTGTAATAGCTCATGTCGTCTGTGACCGAGAAATCAATGCGGATCTTGCCTGCCTTTACGTAGTCGCAAAGCAGATCAAACTGACGGCGAAGGACAGCGGCCGCCGTTTTGCCTTCAGCACTCTCAAGCTGAGGCTCGATCGTACCGAGAACCGTCTCGGGGTCGCCGTGGCAGGTGATTATGCTTTTCAGCAATGCCGTCTTTTCCTCGGGGACACCCGCCTCTCGGCAAATGCTGAGCGCCTCACCGAGATTTTTCTCCTTGATGGCCGAAAGCAAGTCTGCGCGCTGAGCAGGGGTTATTTCTGGCAGGTCCACAGCCTCGGAGACGATGCCGAGATGGGAGACGTCAAGAACGAAATCCTCGGAAATAGTCTCAAGGCTCTTTGCCGCCAAGGTCATGACCTCGGACAGCGCCGTGTCGTCCACGTCACCGATATATTCAAGCCCCGTCTGCATTATTTCCTTGAAGTCACCCTCGGAGCCTGTGGGCCTGTATACGTTTTCGTTGTAGAAGACCTTGTAAGCCTTTTCTTCCTTGGTGCTCTTGACGATAGACAGGGTAACGTCGGGCTTGAGAGCCATCAATTTGCCGCCGATGCCCGTAAAGGTGATTATATTGTCGGAGATGAGGAAATTTTTGTTCTCGGCATACAGGTCGTATTCCTCAAATTTGCTCATTTTGTATTGTGAATATCCGTACGAGCGATAGAGACCTCGCAGGCAGAAGACCGCTTTTTCGATGGGGGAGAGCACATTGTCGTTTATTTTCATTTTTTATTTCCTTCCTTCAAGACCGCCTTGTAGCCTTTGCCGTAGGTGAGGCACTTGTTGACTCGGCAGATGGTTGCGGGGCTTGCGCCCGTTTCACGCGTAACTTCTTGGTAGCTCTTTCCTTCGCAGAGCATTTCAGCCACGCGCAGACGAAGCGCCAGGTCGCGCAGCTCCTTTATGGTGCAGATGTCCTCAAAGAAATCGTAACATTCGTCGACGGTCTTGAGGCGAAGTATCGTCTCAAACAGTTTATCTGTCAATTCTGAATGAATTCTTTCCATGTGTATCCGTCCTTTCGGTTTTCTTTTGAAAATACTTCATCATTATATCACGGTGAAGTGGTCTTGTCAAGATAAAATCTACTATAAAAAAGAGTTTTTTTCAAATTTTAACATAAATTACATAAGAGCAGGGGGGTGAGCGTGGTGAGATGGTGATTTTTACCAAATAACGGGGGTCGAGTTTTATTTGTAGTATATGCTATTGCAAAAATTGTCGGACTTTGTTATAATTTGGGTAGAAGAATTTTATTTGCGGAGAAAAAACATGGCTAACGACAACATTCACAAGGGACACAGAGAGAGGTTGAGGAAGCGTTTTATCGAGGACGGTGAGCATTTTGAGACTCACGAGCTTCTGGAGCTTCTGCTGACGTATTCGATTCCCCGTCGGGATACCAACAGAACGGCGCACATTCTGCTGGGGCGTTTTGGCAGCTTTGAGGAGATCCTGGCGGCAGACATGGAGGAGCTGACGATGGTCGAGGGCGTAGGGCCTAAGACTGCCGTTATGATAAAGCTGATGCACGAGCTGAGAAGCCGCCCCGAAAAGATGGGTAAAACCGACCGCACACTGTACGACAGCGAGGAGAAGATCGGAAGGCTTTTGCTCAAAAAGTATCAGGACAAGAAGCACGAGGAGTGCCATATAATGCTCTTTAACGGTAGGCACCGCATGATCGGCTTCAAAAAGTTGGGCGAGGGAACGGTCAACGCGACACAGGTGCTTATTCGTACGGCTGTCGAATATGCATACAAGCACAAGGCTTGCTCGGTGGTGATATCCCACAATCACCCCGACGGTATCGCTTGCCCAACTGACAGCGATATGCGCATCACAGATGAGCTTCGTACGGCGTTCAGGCTTATGGGCATAGGCTTTGACGGGCATTTTGTGGTTGCGGACGATGATTGGTATATGATCGACGGGCATCGAGGAGAGTGTTAAAATAAAAAATCCCCCTGACGGGGGGATTTTTTTATACCTTTTTAAAGGTTACGGTGGCCTTGAAGCAGTCGCCGTCGATGTCGATGTCAAGAGATCCGCCTTGAAGCTCGGCAAGGCTTTTCGCGATGGAAAGTCCAAGTCCGCTTCCCTCGGTGTGACGGGAGGAATCTCCGCGTACAAAGCGTTCTGTCAGCTCCTCGGGGCTTATATTCAGCGGTTGCGAGGAGATGTTCTTTATCGTTACAGTGACATGTGTGTCCCGCTGTGCAAGATCGATGTAGACGCGGGTTCCTGCAAGAGAATATTTGCAGGTATTCACCAGCAGATTCTCAAAAATTCTCCAAACGTGGCGACCGTCGGCAAATATCTGAACGGGTGTGCCGGGCTTGCTCTCAACCGGGGTCAGACTCGCCGCCTCGAATCTGTCCGCAAACTCTCCAACGCTCTGGGAGAGCAGCTCGGAAACGTCCAGCACCTCGGGGCAGGATTCCACGTTGCCCGTGGATGCCTTTGATGCCTCAACCAAATCCTCTGTGAGCTTTTTCAGCCGCGCGGACTGGCGGGAAATGACGTTTGTATATTCCTTCATTTTCTCGCCGTCGGGATTTTCCGACTCCTGCTCGCGGGAGAGCAGATCGGCATAGTTTAC
Organism: Eubacteriales bacterium; assembly: GCA_045596925.1. Classification (GTDB taxonomy): domain Bacteria; phylum Bacillota; class Clostridia; order Oscillospirales; family CAG-272; genus SIG710. The sequence goes on along the minus strand of JAZODH010000058.1, from coordinate 49,639 downwards.
AATAGACGTAAGCGGAGTTTTCAGATCATGAGAGACATTGGTTATCAGCTCGGTCTTGAGCCGTTCGCTTTTTATTCTTTCGGTGAGTGCTGCGGAAAGTCCGCTTCCGATGCGGTTGACTGTCTCTGCCTGGGAGCGGTGATTGGGGGTCATGTATTTGGTGTCTACCTTGCTGTCAACCTGTCCGTCTCCGATCTTTTTGCACACGCGGTTTATCTTGTTTTGCTGGTAGCCTACATAAATGAATATGGCAGGGAAAAAGGAGAGACCGAATATAAGCAAAAGTATTACGGGGCCGTCAAAGTAATAGTGGGAGCAGGAGATGGCAAGAGCTATCGCCCAGAAGAAGAAAATAACGGCGCCGAGTACGTTCGTCCACAGCGTGCCGATGTTTTTGCACAGGAAAGCAAGTGCGCGGTACAAAAATTTAATACCGACCCAAACATACTTCATGGCTATGGCAACAAGTGTGTAAGAGAATATCTTTTTGGTCTTTATCCTCAAAGCCAGGCTCATGACGATGCCCACGAAAAGCGCCGCGTAGCCTGCCGCCATCACTCCGATGATAGCTCCCACGGAGTAGATATCGCCGGCGACAAAGATAAGGCGTTCCACGTCAAGATATAGGGGGATCAAGCAAATGATAGCGCAAATGGCAAGGTATAGATCGGTGGGGATCTTTTCGATCCAGCTTTCACGCAGGCCGTCCTTTGTGTGTCCTGCGGCAGACGCAAGGTAGATCAACAGGAGAACAGCAATGATCAAGAAAATCGGTGTGAGCCAGACGAAGTGATACATGTTGTCGCCCACAAAATCGAGGAGAAGATACTCATAATCATATTCGCCCTTTGCGTGATAGTGCTCTGTCATGGTCAGCTTGACCGTGTATGCCTTGTCCTCGATCTCGTCGTCAAAGACGTTTCCGATATGCCCAAACTCACCGTCACGGCTGTAAATGTATGAGCCTGTGTAGTATTTTGTTTCGGGCCTGGTTGAAGCATAAACGGGAGAATATGCGCCGTTTCGCAGGATAACGTAATTGTCCTGCAGGGGACTGTACGGATAAAGCTCGGGAGTTTCCTCGGGGGTTTGAGTGTCGGGAATATCCGTCGCGGTGTCGCTCTCTATGTCAACAGGCGGATAGGTGTCGTCTCTGTGAGGGTAGGAGGGCAGGGTCTCGGGACTGACGGGAACATCGGGGTTTGGTGATACTATCTTACCTCCTGCCTCAAGGAGGTGTTCCATTTTGTCGGGGGTGATGTAATAAATGTCGCTGTCTGACGGCAGACGCTTTATCTCACCGTCGACGTCGATGAAATAAAATCTCATGGAGTCGTGGCTTACTTCATATTCGTAATTCTCAAGGTAGACACACTTGAAGGTGATGAAATATCCGCCCGCTTTTGCGTCCTCCTCGCCTGCTATCAGGTGAAGGCTTCCGTCGGGTTTTGTGATCTTCGCCTGGATTCCCGTGCCCTCAAAAACCTCTTTGAGCTTTTCGGGGTCGTCGAAAAGGTATGCCTCAACATCGTAGGCATAGTCGGAAAGTATGTTGTCGTTTAAGTTTCTGGTAAGCGCGCCCTTGCCGTCGCTGTACGCTCCGAATGCGAGGCAGACAACGAGACCCGCAGCCGATGCCACGGTGCAGATGAGCATAACTGCGGCAAGGACGAACGCGACAGATTTAAGTAAATAGTTGCTTTTCATTATTTTTGCTCCTTTGCGTCGATCTTATAGCCGTGTCCCCAAAGGACTTTTAAGTACTTGGGTTCGGCGGGGTTTATTTCTATCTTCTCTCTTAAGTGGCGAATGTGAACTGCGATGGTATTTTCGCTTCCCACGGGTGATTCGTCGCGGATAAGTCGGTAGATCTCGCGACTCTTGAACACCTGACCGGGGTGGGAGAGAAGCAGACGGAGAATATCGTATTCGGTGGCGGTGAGGGAAACGGGATCGCCGTAGGCGCGTACCTCACGTGTTCTGCAGTTCATTTCGATCTCGCCTGCCGACAGGATCTTGTCGCCGTCGGGGGTCGGACTGCTTCCCAATTTCGTGTATCGGCGCACCTGCGCCCGAACCCGCGCCACCACCTCAACGGGGTTGAAGGGCTTTGTTACGTAGTCGTCTGCGCCAACGTTCAGTCCCAGCACCTTGTCCGAATCCTCGCTCTTGGCGGTCAGCAGGATAACGGGCACGTTGCTCTCTTTTCTTATGAGATCAAGGGCGGTCAACCCGTCCATTTTCGGCATCATCACGTCAAGGAGCACCGTCTGAACATTCTCGCTTTTGAGAATTTTCAAGGCCTGCTCGCCATCGTATGCTTCAAGGCACTCGTAGCCCTCGGCACCAAGGTATATTTTCAGAGCGGAGACGATGTCACGCTCGTCGTCGCAAATAAGTATCCTGCTCATGTGTGACCTCCTGTTTTATCTTTCGTTCATATTCTATCACAAAATTTATTAAGATAAAAGGGGGTAAAACCTTAAGATTTTCTTAAATTAAAAAAGAATGTGTTCAAACGGTAAAAAATTGCGCAAAGCCTTGAATATTTTCGCGTTTTGTTATATAATATAAGGTGACAAATTTTGAGATCGGAGGGTCAAATGAAGCTCAGGGATGAAATATACCGCTTAGTTGAACATGGAAAGTGTGACGTGCTGGGAATCGGCATTTCAAATCTGCCTCTTATCCGTCTGCTTTGCAAAATGGGAGCGACGGTCACGGCACGGGACATGAAAACAGAGGAACAACTGGGGGATATTGCCGCCGAGCTGAAGGGTCTTGGCGTCAGACTGGTGACAGGCGAGGGATATCTTGAAAATATTGAGGGAGATATTATCTTCCGCGCGCCCGGGATCCGTCCCGATCTGCCATGTATAAAGGCAGCCGCCGACCGCGGCGCGCTTCTCACCTCGGAAATGGAGTTTTTCCTTGAAATAACACCTGCCACGGTGCTCGGTATCACGGGAAGCGACGGAAAGACCACCACAACTACGCTGACCTCGAAAATTCTTGCGCGAGAGCTTGAAAAAAGCGGTAAAGGAAAGGTTTGGGTGGGTGGAAATATCGGAACTCCGCTTCTTGACCAAGCTGATCAGATGACCGAAAATGATTTTGCGGTAGTAGAGCTTTCAAGCTTTCAGCTTCAGACCATGACCCGTTCGCCTTACAGAGCGATCGTGACAAATCTTACGCCAAATCACCTGAACTGGCACACGGGCATGGAGGAATACACACAGGCAAAGTGCAACATCTTCCGTCACGCGCCCATTTCTCACGCGACCTTTAATGCGGAAAATGAGATTACATACTCTCTTGCAAGAGAGAGCGAGATCCCTGTGACTCTGTTTTCTTCCGTGGCGAAAAGCTATGCAGAGACTGTCAAAGGGATAGACGGCGCCTGTGCCATCTTTGAACGGGACGGAATTATATATTATTCGGACGGGGTGACGGAGGAAGAGATCATAAAGGTCTCCGACATCAAGCTCCCCGGACGGCACAACGTGGAAAATTACATGGCGGCGATCTCCATCACACGCCCTTACGTCTCGTGTGAGAGCGTGAGAGCGGTGGCGAGGACCTTCGGCGGTGTTGAGCACCGATTGGAATTCGTGCGAGAACTTGGCGGTGTTAAATATTACAACAGCTCAATCGATTCAAGCCCCACCAGAACGGCGGCGGCACTTTCGGCTCTGACCGAAAAGCCTATCGTTATTTGCGGCGGCTACGACAAAAATATTCCCTTTGAGCCTTTGGCTCAGGCTCTTATTGAGCGTGCCCGAGCTGTGGTTCTGACGGGCGCAACTGCCCAAAAGATAAAAGATGCACTTGACAGATCGGGTGCAGAAAAAAGCGGGCTTTCCGTAGCCCTTGAACCTGATTTCAAGGGGGCTGTTGAGACGGCGAAAAGCATGGCAGAGTGCGGCGATACGGTGCTCCTGTCCCCTGCCTGCGCCAGCTTTGATGCCTTCCGAAATTTCGAGGAGCGCGGAAACACCTTCAAGAATATCGTAAATTCGTTTGAAGTATAAGGAAACAAAAATGGCAGACAAAAACGGACCTGTTGCGGTCATAGATTCGGGTGTCGGCGGCGTCAGCGTTCTTTTGGAGCTGGTGCGGCAGATGCCAAACGAAAATTTCATATTTTTTGGGGACAGCGCAAACGCTCCTTACGGCGAAAAGTCGGCAGAGCAGGTAAGAACGCTTACCTTTGACATAGCCGAGCGACTTTTTGACGCGGGCGCAAAAGCCTTAGTGGTCGCCTGCAACACGGCAACGGCGGCGGCAGTGCGCCGTCTGAGGGAGACCTATCCCCACGTTCCTATCGTCGGCATCGAGCCTGCCATAAAGCCCGCGGTGCTTTACGGCGAGCGGGATTTGGGCAAGACCGACGGTAGCTCGACCGTGCTCGTTATGGCGACCCCCACCACGCTTGAGCAGGAAAAGTTCGAGCGTCTTGTTGGCGAATACGCGGGACGGGCGCAGATAATCCCTCTGCCTTGCCACGACCTGGCGAGGCTTATTGAGCAGGGCGACCTTGACAGTCCCGAGCTTGCCGATTACGTAAGTGAGCTTCTCGCGCCTTACCACGGTGTGGACTCGGTGGTGCTTGGCTGTACCCACTATCCTTTTGTGCGTCACCTCATTGAGAAGAATCTGCCGGGCACGGTCGTGTTTGACGGCTCGGAGGGAACTGCCAGAGAGGCGAGGCGCAGAATTGATGCGTCGGGACTGCTATCGGACAGAACCGAGCGCGGCAAAGTAGAATTTCATTCCAGCAAGTCGGACGAGACTGCGGATATGTACAGAAAATTTCTTGAGATCAAGATAAAATAACGGAGGACCGAAAAATGGATTTTTCAAATGAAATCGTAGCTCTTGCCGCGCAGGCAGAGCAGGAACTTAAAGAGCATTTTCAGCGTATCGACAAGATATCCTTTGAGAACACACAAAAGGTGATGGACGTGTTCCGTTCTCACCGTGTTTCCGAGGCACTTTTTAACCCCACAAGCGGTTACGGCTACGACGACAAGGGCCGTGACACCTTGGATGAGATCTGGGCGGACGTTATGGGCGCGGAGCGTGCTTTCGTGCGCTGTCAGATAGTCAACGGAACTCACGCCCTCTCCATCGGTCTTTTCGGACTGCTTCGTCCGGGCGACATTCTGCTTTCTATTGCGGGCAAGCCCTATGACACCTTGGAGGAGGTCATCGGAATCGCAGGCACGCCCGGAAACGGCTCTCTTGCGGACTTTGGTATCGGATATGAGCAGGTGGATCTTGTGGACGGCAAGTTCGATTACGACAAGATCGGCGAGATGCTGGATACGTACGGAAAGCGGGTCAAGGTGGTCTGGATACAGCGCTCCAAGGGCTATCTCAACCGCCGTACCCTGACCGTAGACGAGATCGGCGAGGCGGCAGAGTTCGTACATAAAAAATCCCCCGATACATACGTTGTGGTAGATAACTGCTACGGCGAGTTCGTGGAGACAAAGGAGCCTACCGCGGTAGGCGCCGACATGATAATCGGCTCGCTTATAAAGAACCCCGGAGGAGGCATGGCCGAGATCGGCGGGTATCTCGCGGGAAAAGAGAGGGCTATCGAGCTTGCAAGCTACCGTCTTACGACCGTTGGCACGGGTACGGAGGTGGGCGCCACCCTCGGTATCAACAAGAGCTTCTACAAGGGACTTTTCTATGCGCCTCACACGGTTGCCCAGGCTATAAAGACCGCTCACCTGGCGGCTTATATGTTCGATAAGCTGGGCTACGAGGTGGAGCCTGCGTGGAACGAGGTCAGAAGCGACATCATTCAGCAGGTAATTACGGGCAAGGAAGAGCTTCTCGTGGCGTTCTGCCGCGGAATCCAGGCGGGCTCGCCCATTGACGCTTTCGTTTCCCCCGAGCCTTGGGAAATGCCCGGTTACACAGACCGCGTAGTTATGGCGGCGGGTGCCTTTACGCAGGGCTCGTCCATCGAGATAAGCGCAGACGGTCCTTGCCGCCCTCCTTACACCGCTTATTTCCAGGGCGGTCTTACCTACGAGAGCGGCAAGATCGGAATCATGAGCGCCGCACAGGCGATGCTGGATATTAAAAACAAAAAATAAGAGGAAAAACAAATGAAAAAACTCGTATCAATAATAATTCTGGCGGTACTTTGCATTACAATGGTTGCCTGTGGAAAGGACAAGGGCACCCCCGACGGAATGCAGGACGTTTCGGGCGAGGGCGTGGCTTACTCGCTTTACATTCCCGCTACGTGGAATCCCTCTCACGACATAGACGGCGGATACTATTCTCAGGAGGACAAATCCAGCGTCAGCGTTACATCCTACTACCCCGAGCTTGACATCACCAGCATTGCAGCCTACTGGGAAATGTGCAAGGAAAGCTACGGCGCGACTTACGATAATTTTAAGGTCATCGAGGAAGCAAAGGAGATGGTACTGGGCGGTAAGGCGGCCGCGTCCTATATTTTTGAGGGCGAGATCGCCGGTCAGGCTCTGAAATACCGTCAGATAATTGCCGTTCACGGGGACAAGTTCTACATTATGACCTACACCTCAACCCCCGAAAACTACGATCTCCACGAGACCGAGCTTCAGGCCGTAATCGAGAATTTCAAGTTCAAATAATGGATAGAATTTATTTTGACAACAGTGCTACCACCGAGCTTTGTTCTCTTGCAAAGGAGAAGATGGCTCAGGCGATAGAGTGCTACGGGAATCCCTCATCCTTGCATACGGCGGGACTTGAGGCGGAGAAAATGGTGCGCGAGGCACGCGCCTCTGTCTGCCGTTCTCTTGGAATAAGAAATCCAAAGGACGGTGAGCTGATATTTACGTCCTGCGGAAGCGAGTCGGACAACCTTGCCATTTTCGGCACGGTCTTTGCCAAGTCTCGCAGGACTGCCAACAAGATACTCACCACCGCAGGTGAGCATCCTGCGGTTGAAAATGCCTTGGGAAGGCTTGAAGAGCAGGGTTTTAACATCGTTCGCATCTCCACTGCGGGCGGTGTGCTTGACCTGGAACAGGTCAGGCGCGAAGCGCAGGGCGTCCTTCTTGCCACCTTTATGATGGTGAACAACGAAACGGGCGCACTCTACGATATTTCAAGTGCTTTTAAGACGATCAAAGCGGCAAGTCCCGACGCTCTCTGCCACAGCGATGCAGTTCAGGGATACATGAAGCGGAAATTTTCCGTTTCGACTCTCGGTGCGGATCTGGTGACGGTCAGCGCGCATAAAATTCACGGTCCCAAAGGAATCGGCGCGCTTTGGATATCACCTGCTGTACTGCGAGCAAAGAAAATAGTTCCGTGGCTGCTTGGTGGCGGTCAGGAGTTTGGGCTTCGCTCGGGCACCGAGAACACCGTGGGTGTCGCGGGATTTGGCGGCGCGGCGGCGCAAGGATTTGAAAATCTTGACCGAGATATTGCGCACATGACGGCTTTGCGCGATTATATTGCGGAAAGGTTGCCTGCCGAGGTGGAAATAAATCTTCCGCTGGGTGAGCGCGCTCCGCACATTTTGAGCCTGAAATTGCCGTCTATCAAGAGCGAGACCATGCTTCATTTCCTCTCGTCAAAGGGAATATGCGTTTCGAGCGGATCGGCTTGTTCGTCCCATTCAAGGACGGTCAGCTCGGCACTTTCCGCTTTCGGTCTTGATAACAACAGCGCCGACTGCACTATTCGGGTCAGCCTGAATGCAAAGAATACGCAGGACGAGGCGGACGTCTTTCTGGCGGCAGTTTCCGAAGGGGTTTCAAGCCTTGTGAGAATCAGAAAATAAATTGGGAAACAAAGAAAATGGCAGATATTTTTGAGCTTTTTAACAAAATAAAAAAGGATAGGGAAGAAAGCGGCACAGCCACAATCTCCCACATCGTGGTGGGACTGGGAAATCCCGGCGCGAAGTACACTTTTACCCGTCACAACGCGGGATTTTTGACCCTTGATTACATCTCTCAAAAGCTGAATTTCAAGATCGACCGTCTGAAATTCAATGCGCTGACGGGCGAAGCCACAGTGGCAGGGAAAAGAGTGCTGTTCATAAAGCCCCAGACCTTTATGAATCTGTCGGGCGAGGCGGTTTCCGCCGCGGCGTCCTTTTATAAGATACCGCCCGAGAATATTATCGTTATTTTTGACGATATAAGCCTTGAACCCGGACGTTTGCGTGTTCGGCGAGAGGGAAGTGCGGGCGGTCACAATGGTATCAAGAGCATTATCGAGCACCTTGGAACGCAGAATTTTCCCCGAATAAAGATGGGTGTTGGTGCCAAGCCTAACCCCGATTACGACCTGGCGGACTGGGTGCTTTCAACTTTTCAAAAGGACGAGCAGGAAAAGCTCTTTGATGCCTTTGGCGTGGCGCAGGAGGGGCTTGAAAAGATCCTTTCGGGAGACGTTGACGGTGCCATGCAGATCTGCAACTCAAAAAAAGCATAACGCAGGTAGAAGATGAATATTTTAACCGATAGTATCCGCCGGGACGGCGAATATGCCGGACTTCTCGGAACGGTCATCAAAACCTTTGACCGCGAAGTGAAATTGCCCGTGGTGGCAAGCGGTCTTTGCTCGGGCGCATCCGACGCGCTTTGTACGGCTCTGGTCGAGGACGTGCGGGAGGCGCGAGGCGGTGTGACCTTGATGGTCTGTCCCGAGGAAAAAGAAGCGGTGGCTATGCGGAATCTGCTAAGCTCCTTTGGGCTGAAATGCGGATTTTTCATCGCCCGCGACCTTACATTCTATAATATTACTGCCTCCCATGAGTACGAGCATGAGAGGCTGAACGTGTTGTATGGAATTTTGAGCGGCGAGTTTGACGTGGTCGTTACCACCCCCGATGCGGCGCTGGGATATACGGTGCCTGAGCAGGTGTTGCGCGACAATTCCATGCGTATCGACTACAATAAGCTGCTGAATCTTGACGAAACGGTGAAAAAGCTCGTCGACGCGGGCTACAGCCGTGTTGACAGAGTTGATTGCGCGGGTCAGTTTGCAGTTCGCGGCGGTATTCTTGACATTTTCCCGCCTTACGGCAGATACGTGGACGTGGACGGCAACGAGAAAAACTCGGTGGCGCCCCTGCGAATCGAGCTTTTCGGTGACGACATTGACAGAATGGGTCTTTTTGAGGTGGACAGCCAGCGAATCACCGACCACATAGATTATGCAGAGCTTCCTCCCGCGCGCGAGCTGATAATCACCGCCGAGGGCAGGGAAAAGCTGAAAAAAGCCATTGCTTCGCACCTGAAAAAGAGCGAGGACAGCCGTGCAAGAGAGGAAATGGAGCTTGAGATTCGTGCCCTTGAGGACGATCTTGATGTAAATTTTGCGGACAAATATATTTCGCTTATCTACCCCGAGAGGGTGAGCTTGCTTGACTATTTGGGCGAAAATAATCTTGTCATAATCCGCGGCACAGCCGCCGTAAACGAACGGTTGAAAACCGCCGAGTGGACTCTGCACCGTCAGATCGAGGAGCTGATGGAAGGCGGCACGATCTCCTCAAAATATGCCGACTATACAAAGCCTGTCTCGGCTTTCGAGCTTTTCTGCGAGCGTAACGTTACTTTACACGCGGGGTCTATGACGACAGGTCTGTCGGGTAAGAAATTGGGCGGACTTTTTGGCTTCCGCACAAAGCACACCGTTTCCTATGCAGAGAATTTTGACCTTTTGCGGGAGGACCTTTCTTCTTACGCAAAGAACGGCTACAAAACGGTGGTCCTTTGCGAAAACGAGGCGGCGGCAAACAGCCTTTCCGAGCTTCTTTCAAGTGAGGAATATACCACTTTCAAGAGCACCGAGGAGGATGAACTGACATCGGCTACACAGCCTGCGGGAACGGTACAGCTTGTCTGGCGGCACTTTATCGGCGGCTACGAGCTTCCTGCGGCAAAGATCTCCGTTCTTTCCACCTACGGGCAGGGTAAGGGTTCTTACCTTAAAACTGCCACGGGCAAAAGACGTGGTAAGAAGATCGCGGGAACGCAGAAGATTCTTTCTTACGCCGAGCTGAAGGTGGGAGACTACGTGGTTCACGAGGACTACGGTATAGGTATCTACCTGGGTATTTCAAACAAGGTAATAAACGGCGTCAGCCGTGACTATATAAGCATTCAGTACGCGGGAGCAGATAAGCTGTTCCTGCCTACCGAAAAGCTTGACCGCGTGTCAAAATACATCGGTGCTCATGCCGACGACGGTACGGTAAAGCTGTCCAAATTCGGCGGCGGTGAATGGGGTAAGGCGAAATCCAAGGTCAAGGGCGCGGTCCGTGAGATGGCGAAGGAGCTTATTCAGCTTTACGCCTCCCGTATGCGCCTCAGCGGCATTGCTTTCCCGCCCGACGACGATTTTCAGCAGGATTTCGAGGTGGCATTTGACTACGAGGAAACAAGCAGTCAGGTGACTGCCATTGAGGAAATAAAGCAGGACATGATGAGCACGGTTCCCATGGACAGACTGCTCTGCGGCGACGTTGGATTCGGCAAGACCGAGGTGGCGTTCCGCGCCGCATACAAGGCGATCCTTGGCGGCAAGCAGGTGGCGATCTTGGTGCCTACCACCATTCTTGCAATGCAGCATTACCAGACGGCGCTGGCGCGCTTCCGCTCCTTCCCCGTTGAGGTGGACATCATCTCTCGCTTCCGCACTCCAAAGCAGCAGGCATTGACGTTGCGCCGATTGAAGCGCGGTGAGGTGGACATGATAATCGGCACTCATCGCCTGGTTTCAAAGGATATTGAATTTAAAGATCTGGGTCTGCTCATTATTGACGAGGAACAGAGATTTGGGGTTGCCCAAAAGGAAAAGCTGAAACAGCTTTGCGGCAACGTTGACGTGCTGACACTTAGTGCTACGCCGATCCCCCGAACGCTGAACATGGCAATGGGCGGTCTGCGCGATATCTCCATTCTTGACGAGGCACCGGGCGACCGTCTGCCCGTTCAGACCTACGTTCTTGAGCACGACGATCTCATAATCGAGGAGGCAATACGGCGCGAGCTTCGCCGCGGAGGCCAGATCTTTTATCTGTATAACAATATTGACAATATAAACGTGGTGGCGGCAAGACTTTCCGCGGCGATTCCCGATGCCCGCATAACCGTGGCTCACGGGCGTATGGAAAGGGAGGAGCTTGAGGAGATCTGGGGAAGAATGCTCTCGGGCGAGACGGATATTTTGGTCAGCACCACGATCATTGAAACGGGCGTTGACGTGCCTAATGCCAATACGCTTATAGTTGAGAACGCCCACAGACTTGGTCTTTCACAGTTGCATCAGTTGAGAGGTCGAGTTGGACGTTCGTCCCGCCGCGCCTATGCGTATTTCACCTTCCCCCGCGGCAGGGTTCTTGACGAGATAGCCGAAAAACGGCTTGAAGCAATACGGGAGTATGCGGAATTCGGCGCGGGCTTTAAGATCGCCTTGCGCGACATGGAGCTGCGCGGTGCGGGAAATTTGCTGGGAGCAGAGCAGCACGGACACCTTGAGGCTATCGGTTATGATCTTTACATCAAGCTCTTAAATGAAGCCGTGCTTGAAGAAAAGGGCGGTAAGATCGTGGAAAAGCCCGACTGCAATATTGCCCTGAACGCAGACGCTTACCTGCCCGAAAAATACGTAGGCTCTTCCTCCGAGCGAATGGCACTTTACAAGAAGATCGCCATGATCGACAGCGAATACGATCGTGAGGATATTACCGACGAGCTTTACGACCGCTTCGGAACGCCTCCAAAGGCGGCGTTGAATCTTCTGCAGATCGCTCTTATCCGAGCTTACGCCATAAAATGCGGTGTTACAAGAGTAGAGCAGTCGGGTAGTGAGGTGCATATTTTCCCGACGAAATTCGATTGGGAGATTTGGTCGGATCTGTCAAAGAAGTACGGCGGCAGGATAAAGATCGTCATGTCGGGCACGCCGTATATGAACCTGCGACTGCAAAAGGACGAAAAGCCCACCGATATAACCGAGGCACTTCTCTTTGACTATATCCGAATGAGTGAAGCAAAAAAGGAGAACGAAACAAATGAGGAACAATAAATTTTTTGCAAGATTTCTGGCTTTTGCTTTGGCGGTTGCCATGCTGACGGCTCTTGTGTCCTGCGGCAAAAAGAAGCAGGAGGTGGCGTTTGAGCTGGGCGAGCAGAAAATAACGGTCAATATGTACCGCCTGTGGCTGTCGCGTGTAAAAGGCGTTTACAGCAATGCAGGTGACGACATCTGGGACGAGGTGAACGAGGACGGCAAGACCTACAACGAGGTTTTTACGGGCTTTGTCACCGATAACGCAAAGACCTTTATTTCCGCTATGCACCTTTTCAGTGAGCTTGAGCTTGAATTGCCCAAGTCCGAGATAAAAGAGATAGATCAGACCATGGAGACGATCCTCCGAGAGCGCGGGGACGGAAGCAAGTCCACTCTCAATTCCTATCTTTCCGCATACGGTGTAAACTACGACATTCTCCGCGAGGTGTATATAATCGAAGCAAAGCTTGACTACCTCGAAGAATATCTTTACGGTTCTAACGGAACGGAGAAGATAACAGATGAGGAAAAAGCGGAATATTATACGGAGAATTACGCCCGTATAAAGCAGATATTTCTTTACACCTCAAACAAGCCCATAACCGACGACGAGGGCAATTTCACCTACGACGAGCAGGGCAACGTGGCGACCCGCGATTTCACCGACGCGGAGATCGCGACGCAGGAGAAAAAGGCAGAGGATATACTCGGAATGCTTTCAAAGGGCGAGAATTTTGCCACCCTCATGGACAAATACAGCGAGGACAAGGCAAACGAGCAGTACCCCGGCGGCTACTATTTCACAAAGACCTCACAGTACGTGACGGAGGTGGTGGACCTTGCCTTCTCTCTTGAGGTAGGCAAGTTCGCCATGGTAAAATCCGAATACGGAATCCACATAATTCTGCGCGAGGAGCTTGACGAGGGTGGTTACGCGTCTTCTGCAAACGCCGATTTCTTTACGGATTTCGAGCCAAACCTCGTTACGATAAAGCTGAGTGAGCGCCTTTCCGAATTTAAGGACGATATCGTGGTCCACGAGGACGTTATCGCAAAATACAATATCAAAAATTCGGTTGTAAATACGTCGTATTAAAAGTAAGCCTTCTCCTGTGGGAGAGGGGGGACCGCTTGCGGTGGATGAGGAGTTGCTGATAATACCTTATAACAAAAAATATGTGTCGAATGCCAGAGAGCTTCGAAAAAACATGACTCCCGAAGAAAAACATTTATGGTATGATTTTCTCAAAAGATTGCCATATAACGTAAGACGGCAGCATAATATAGAAAATTATATTGTTGATTTTTATATTGCAGAAAAGAAGATAGTTGTAGAAATAGATGGAATACAGCATGCATCGATCGAACACAGGAGAGCAGATGAGCAAAGAGATAATTGTCTTGCTTCTTGGGGTATAAAAGTTTTGCGGTACTCAAACGAAAGCATTAAGAATAATTTTTTCAAAGTTGTAACTGATATTTTGAAAAAACTTGAGTTGGAATATTCTGATTTGCAATCCAAGTAAGGACACCTCATCCGTCAGCCTTCGGCTGCCACCTTCTCCCACTGGAGAAGGCTCAGGGTGTTTACCTGCGAACAAATCCCCCGCAGACCGTAGTCTGCGGGGGTATTGTCATTTAGTTGTAAAGCTTTTTGACTGTCAGTCCGTCCGAGTGGAGGATATAGAAGTAGTCGTCAATGAGAGTCGCGCGCTGGGTGTCAAGGTCAAAGCCCACTTCCACGCGGATTATCTCCACCAGCTCACCGCCCGTAAATCCAAGCAGGATATATTCGGTCTTGCCCGAGCCGTCGCGGTGATATACTCCAAATCCGATAAGGTTTTCATCGCGGTTGATATAGTGCGCTTTGTGCTCGTGGGAGATGTCTGCACCGGGAATGGTGAGATCGCATACCGAGCTGACACCGTCCTCGGTCTCTTCGTATATCTCGATTTTGGCGTCGCTCCAGTTGACCACGCCAAAGCCCAGCAAAAAGCCGTCCTGAAGGTTTACAAGAGAGGTGGAATAGCCCTCGATCGTACCTGTGTCCTTGTAGGTGATGTTATTTATATCGGACAGGTCAAAGAAGAACACGGGGTCACTCATCTCGATCGACGTGCAGACGTAAGCCATAGTCTTGTTAAATCTTGCGGACTGCACTTCCTCGTGAGGAGGCGCAAAATCAACGACCTCGGAAACCAGCTCAAAGGTAGTCGCGTCAATGCAGTAAAGGCTTGCATTTGAGCGTCCTGTGGCGGTTGCAATGGTAAATCTTTCGTCGTAGCCATAGCTGACGTAATTGGAATTGTGATATTCGGTAGAGTTTGTGGTGGTCACCACGCGTAAAATGCCCTCGTACTCGTCCATGCTGTACTGGTCCTTAACGTAGCCGCGGACGGTAATAACGCCTTCCTCTGTCAGCTCACCCTCGCCTATTTTCAGGCAGGTGATGTCTGTCATGGCGTCGCGGACAGTAGAGCTGCTCTTTTCGGTCATCTTTGCCCAGATGCTGGTCAGATAGATGCGATCACGCGTGACGTAAGCGTCGGTGCTGTGAGAGAAAAGGGACTTGTCGCCAAGGCTCTGGAGGGTCACGCTGTCGCGGACGGTCACGTTTGTGTAGCACAGCCGTGAGGTCTCCTCGGGGATTATGATGTCGTCCTCGGACATGATCTCAAGATCACCGTTTACGTCGGAAATTTGGGGGAGATAATCGGTCTTGTCGGAGAAATCGATCTCGCCGTTCTTGTAAAGTACTTCTTCCTTGAGCATCTGACTGCTCATAACAAGCAGCTTGCCGTCGATAAAGCGAGCGGAAAGATAGTCGCCCGAAAGGATAACGCGCGCCGTCATTTTTACGTTTTCAGGCACGGAAACGTCATAGTTTGCAATTCCCGTGTAGACCGATCCGTCATCGGGGGAGCTGAAGACGAAGATCAGAGTGAGAGTTTTTGCATCGGGGGAAAGGAACATTTCTTCAACTGCCACGTTGACAGCTTTTTGTGCGTCGGCTATATCTGCCTCAAAGTCTGCGGCAACGTAAAGCGACGCTACCTCCTTTGAATCAAGCCCCTCAATGGTGTAGACCTTGAGCACACTGTAACGGTCAAGATAGAAGATGTGAGTGTTGCTTCTCTTGAAGCGGTCGCCCTCGGTGACGCCCTCAACCTGGTTGTCGGTGACTTCAACCGAGGAGTTGTCAGTCTCGCTTTTTTCATTTGGCAATGCGGCTTCGGGGGAATATTCCTCAAAATAATCGGCAACTACGTCTCTGTCTGCTTCGTCAACAGCACCGTTAAAGGCAAAGCCGTCGTCCATTGTGGCCTCACCCTTGGCACCGCCGCCGAACATATTAAACAAATTGTCCCAGAATCCGCCCTGAGATACTTGATTCTTTCTCGCGTATCTTCCGTGGCTTTCAAGGTAGCCTTCGATCCCGCTTTGAATTGCCAGGTAGCCGTGAGGTCTGCCGCCGTTATTGTCCCTTTTGTTTGCGGGAAGCAGGAAGACGGACAACGCGCCCACAAGCAGGGCAAGGGACAGGACTGCCGCTATGAGAACGGTCAGCCGGCTTTTCTTGCGGACCCTTCTTTCGGGATTCGCTTCCTCAATATATTTGTCGTCTGCATAACGCATGAGATCGTATTTTCTTTTCATATTGTAATACCCTCCTTTTCAAAAAAGCTTCTCATCTTAAGTTTGGTGCGGTGCAGGGTGACTCGGACGTTGTTTTCCGTTATTCCCATGCTGTCCGCAATTTCCTCAACGGAGCAGAAATACCAATATCTGCGCATGAAAATGATCCTTGTCTTTTGGTCCAGCGATTTGAGGAATTTGTTCACCGTCTCGCGCATAAAAATTTCTTCGGGGATATTTTCTTCCTTGCCCGAAAGAAACAACTCAAGCTCCTCGAATGCCTCGGTTACGTTTGTATTTCGCTTGTCTGCACGGAGAAAATCCAGGCGGTCAAGGGAAATGTTTCGGCAGATCCTGCCCAAAAACCCTCTCAGACTTTCGGGCTTTTTCGGTGGGATCGCATTCCATGCGGAAAGCCAGGTGTCGTTTACGCATTCCTCGCTGTCCTCGTTTGAGTTCAGGATCCTGTAAGAAATGCTGTGGCAATATCTTCCGTATTTCTTCTCGGTCTCGCCGACGGCCTGCTCGTTGCGGTCAAAAAACATCTCGATGATCTTTTCGTCGTCCATAATCGTCCTTCGCACCTCCTTCTTGCGTGTATTTGAAGGCCTTTCACAATTAAAGTCGGGATTTTTTCGGGAAAATTACAAAAATTTCAAAAAATGTGACTTTGTCACAGAAAAAAATTGAAAAAGAGGGTAAAATAAGGGTACAAAATCAAAGAAAAGAGGTAAAAGTTATGTCAGTAATTCATGTAAATAAGAACAATTTTTCCGAAGTTATTTCAAGTGGCAAGCCCGTTCTGCTTGATTTTTTTGCAGATTGGTGCGGTCCCTGCCGTATGGTGGCGCCCATCATTGAGGAGATCGCCGCCGAGCACCCCGAGTACGCCGTGGGAAAGGTAAATGTTGACGACGAGGGCGAGCTTGCTCAGCAGTTCGGCGTTATGAGCATTCCCATGCTGGCGGTCCTCCGTGACGGCAAGGTCGTAGCTCAGTCTGTGGGCGCGCGTCCCAAGGCTGAGATCTTAGCTATGCTCCAGGGCGAGTGAGCGGAGCTTTTTGCGGTCGGTGATCTTAACCCCTCGGCGGGAAAGCTCCACTATTCCCTCAGATACAAAATATTTGAGCATTCTTGATACCACCTCGCGGGCAGATCCCATGTAACGTGCGATCTGCTCGTGGGAAAGCTCGACCGTGTCCGTCCCCAGACGGGCACTTTCTTCTGTCAAAAAGATTGCCAGACGGCGGTCCATGCTCATGAAAAGTATCTGCTGCATGACCCACATGACGTCGGAAAAGCGTTCGACTGCCGTTTCAAGAGAAAAGATTTTTACTGCCTGATTTCTCTCGGACAGGGCTGCAAAGGCGGGACCTGAAATTACAAAGCACCGGCTGTCTTCCTCTGCGTCAATGAACACGTCAAAGGTGATCGCCTGTATTACGCAGGACGCCGCCAACATGCACATATCTCCTGTGTGCAGGCGGTACAGGGTTATGTCCTTGCCCTCCTCCGACATGATGTAGATACGCAGACAGCCGCTTTGAACCATAAAAACTCCCGAGCACTCGCTTCCGTCGTGAATGTGCGTGCCCTTTTTGTAGTTGATCTCAAAAGAGCTGTCGCACACGAATTTTTTCTCGGATTCGGGAAGATTTTCCCAGAAGGGAAAGACCTCGCCGTAAAATTTTTCAAATTTGTTTTCTTCCATAAATATATCTCCTTGTCCGCGTCAGCGGATTTTTTGTTTTGCTTCAAATTCCGCGCTTTGTCCGAAGCTCGGCGCGGTAGTCCTTTGGGGAGACCCCCTTGTGCTTTTTGAAAACGGTGGAAAAATAATTGCCGTCGCAGAATCCGCAGTCAAGGGCGATCTGCGTCACGGAAAGCTCGCTTTGGGTCAGCAGCTGCTCGGCGGCAGACAAGCGCACGGCGGTGAGGGTGTCGGATATGGTCTTTCCGCTCTTTTTAAGAAAGACGTGTCGCAGGTGCGACGACGAATAGCAAAGAGCGGCGGCAATATCCTCGGCAGAAATGCGTTCCATGTAGTGGTCGTATACGTATCGCAGAGTCTGAATGTACACCTCGCCCGACGGGTCGTTTTCCTGCGGAGTCAGGAGCGCTTGACGGTAAAGTGAACGGAGCATATATTTAAGAGGGTTTATTGCCCTCTCTGCCTCGTCTTGGGTGGGTACCGTGTCGCTGAGAGCCTCGTAATTTTCCGTATATCCTTCTCCCAAGCGTTTTTTCAGTTTTTCCTTGAGCTTTTTTGATATTTCAAGCTTTCCACGATAGCCCGAAAGGTTGATACAGCATATAGGCTCGCCGTTCTGTAAAACGGGGAAAACGAATTCCTCCACCCCTGCCCAGCAGCAGTAATAGTAAGTGCTTTTTGGGTTGCTCCTGTTGAGTCTGTCCTTGTTTTCGATGCACCTGGATCTTGTCTCGGGGCAAGATTTCAAATGGGTGCACACTCGGCACAGGTGTGGCTCGTATTGAAGAAGATTTTCATAGTATGGGCGCAGTACCTCGGAAAAACAGCTGAGGGTGAGAGAAAAGCCGCATTCCCGCAGAAAATCAATATATGAAGTGATGTCTTTTATGGCTTTGCTCTGCATTTTACCTCTTCCATTGCCGAATTTCAAAGAAAAGATGCTCAAAATCCAAAGGAATCTTTGATAATTTTATTATATACTCTAATCGTAGGAAAGTCAACAGAAATTTTTATACGGAGATTAATATGAAATACTATGAAGAAAAAGCCAAACAGATACCCGTTATCGCGTCGGTCGACGTGCTGGTCGCGGGCGCAGGTCCTGCGGGAATCGGTGCGGCGCTCATGGCGGCCCGTGAGGGCGTCAGCGTAATGCTTCTTGAAATGGAGGGCTGTCTTGGGGGCGTTGCCACCGCGGGCATGATGTCCCATTGGGGTGGAAGCTCCTCAAGCAAAGTTCTGGACGAGATATACGACCGTTGCGAGGAGCTGCAAAAGGAGCTTGATTTCGAGTGCACCCAAAAAGACTGCGGCAGAAACACTATTTACCATGAAGTTCAGAAGATCGCTCTCGACCGAATGATGCAAGAAGCGTGTGTCCGCGTTCTCTTTTACACCAAGGCGGTGGATACCACCGTCGTTGACGGCAGGGTCGTGGGCGTGACGGTGGAGAACAAGACGGGCAGGGGATATATTGAAGCGAAACGTGTGATCGACGCCACGGGTGACGGTGACGTGGCGGCTTATGCGGGAGTTCCGTATATTAAGGGTCGCGAGACCGACGGCAGAATGCAGCCCGCAACTCTTATGTTCAAGGTGGGCGGAGTTGCGCCGGACAGCGTGATCCCCGGTTCTTTTGAGACTCTGGTCCCCACCGAGAAGGGCGAGCTTCAGGCGCTTGCCAAGGAGCTTTTGCCACACCCTGCGGGTCACGTGCTCCTTTACAGGAACACCACCCCCGGTACGGTGGTCTGCAACATGACAAACGCCATCGAAGTGGACGGCACAGATGCCGAGAGCGTTTCAAGGGCGCTTATGACCTGCCGCTCGCAGATCCCTCATATAATCAAATTTTTGCGTGAGTACGTTCCCGGTTATGAAAATTGCTGGCTCATGAGCTCGGCGTCTCTGCTGGGAATCCGCGAGACCCGCCACTTTGAGGGACTCCAGACACTCACCAAGGAGGACATTCTTGAAGCTAAATTCTACGACAACTGGGTGGTCAGACGCGGGCATTTCAATTTTGACGTGCACAATCTGACGGGCGCAAGTCTGGACAAAACGGGCGTTCAGCACAAGTTCACCCAGAAAGGTGAATATTCGATTCCTTACGGCTGTCTGCTTCCGAAAAACGTGGAGGGTCTCCTCCTGTCCGGCAGAAACATTTCGGGCAGTCACATGGCACACTCAAACTTTCGGATCATGTCGGTCTGCATAGCTATCGGTGAGGCGGCGGGGCTTGCCGCGGCGCTGTCGCTTAGAGAAAACGTGGCACTGCGCGACCTTGACGTAAAGAAGATCCAGGCAAAGGCGGGAATCTGAAAAGAAAACACCCCTGTGAAACTCCTTTTTCATAGGGGTGAATTTTATTCATTTACTGTCTTAAAGTGCTTTTGTGCAAAAGCACGAATTTGATTTTATTTGTAAAAAAGTTTTAAACAGGTTTTTCCACTTTTCCACAAGGTGGCTCGGGGGACAGGACAATTTGGACCGAGGTTTTACACAGTTTCCACAGACTTTTCCACAGAACGGAGCAAAAATGCACTTTTTCGGAGGAAAGTTTACATTTGTTCAAAACAGAGAAAATGCAAAAGAAACAACGAAAAAACGAGAAAAAACTCGACGAATAGCGATGCATGAATATGCAAAGTGCGAAAAGAAAACGGCGGTGTAAAAACCGCCGTTTTTATTTGCTTGAATTGTCGATTCAACCCAGCGAAACGTCCCAGTTTGCAAGGAACTGGGCCAGCAGAACGCTGTCTATTGCGTTGATGACCCCGTCGCCGTTGCAGTCGGCGGCATCCTCGTTAAGCTCAACGTCCCAATTTGCAAGGAACTGGGCCAGCAGAACGCTGTCCTTTGCGTTGATCGTGCCGTCGTCATTCAGATCGCCGGGCAGGTAATCGGGGACTGTGAAGGTTACCTTGTCCACGCCCGTGGGCACCTTCTTTCCGCTTGCGTTTATGGTGTCCTTCACGAGACTTAAGGAGAAGTCCGTGCTGTCACCCACCGGGCAAAGAACCTCAAATGTAGCGCTGAGTATCACGCCGGTTGCCTTTCTGTTTGAGGAGCTTGACCAACCCAGATTGATATAGCTTGTGTTGTCGGGGATATTATCGATATTGAAATTAACGAAAAGACCGTTGAGCACGCTTTCCGGCTCGTCGTCCTCGTTTGAGGCGATCTCGACCAGCTTGACCTTGGTGCGGTCAAAATCAAGTCTGAGGGACAGGGAGGTGATTCCGGGGTTCGAGGTCAGAAGGATCTCCACCTTCACCTTGCCGCCTCCCATTGATCTTACGTTCAGTTGAGTGTTTAACGCGCTTGCTTCCTCGCACCAGGTGGCGTAGAGGGTAAGATCGGCGTCGTCGTTGTACAGGTCACCCGGCAGGTATTCGACCGTCGTTCCGTCAGGGGCGGTAGACCAGCCGATAAAGACGTAGCCTTTGTACTCGGGCTTGACGTTTACTAAGGTGAGGGTTGCACCGTGGGGCTTCTTTTGTGCTCCGGGGGCAAGCGTGCCGCCGTTTGCATCGTATGTTACCGTGTATTCCTTTGCCGTCCAGACGGCGTAAAGGGTCACGTCCGCCTCCTCGCGGTAGAGATCGCCTGCCTTGAAATCGGGAGTCAGAGCATCGGGGGAATATGCCCAGCCCAGGAAGGTGTAGCCTGTTTTCGTGGGGAAGAAGGAAGCGATGACCAGGGGCTTTCCGTGGATCTTTTCTTCTGTACCCACCGTTCCGCTGTTACCGCCGTTGATGTCGTAGGTGACCGTGTAGGTGGCAGGGGTCCACAGGGCGTAGAGAGTGATATCTCTGTTTTCCGTGTAAAGGGTGCCCGCCTTGTAAGCAGGCTCAAGAGCGTCGGTACTCTCTGCCCAGCCAAGGAAAACGTAGCCCTCCATGATGGGCTTCACGGCGGACAGACGAAGGTCTGTATTGTGGAGCTTGTACTGTGCGGCGGGTGCATTCGTTCCGCCGTTTGCCACAAAGGTTACCTTATATTTATGCGCGCTCCAGACTGCATAGAGGGTAGCGGAGCGGTTGTACGCGTAGGCGGAGCCCGAGGTATATTCCGCCGTCACGGCATCGGGACTTTCCGCCCAGCCAAGAAAATCGAATCCGGTTTTTGTGGGGGCTGCGGTGGGAAGCGTTGCCGAGCCGCCGAAGCTGAAGGTGAGAGGAGTAAAGCTGCCCTCGCCTCCGTTTACGTCAAAGGTTACGGTGTATTTTGCGATCTCCCATACTGCGAAAAGGGTCGTTGAGGTCTTCTTTGAGAATACGTCGCCCGGCTTGTAGTCGGCCGTGGTCGCACTCTTTGACTCGGACCAGCCAAGGAAGGAGTAGCCGATCTTTTCGGGGGTGGTCAGAGGTAGGAAAAGATCGAAAGTCTGTGCCGGAGATTGTACTGCGGGCGCGCCTGTTCCTCCGTTTGCGTCAAAGGTGACGTCGTACTTGTCGCTTGTCCAAACGGCGTAGAGAGTAGCGTTCCCGTTTGCTGCGTAGGTCGCGCCGGGGAGATATTTTGCGCTGCCCGTTTCAGTGTCAGACCAACCCGCAAATCCGAAGCCCGGCTTTGAGGGGATCTCCGCGGGGAGAGTTATATCGGTGCCGTAGAATTTTGTAGCAGGCGCAGGCGCGTTTGCGCCGCTGTTTGCATCAAAGATTATTTTATATTCATGGGGACGCCAAACGGCGTAAAGGGTGACTGAAACGTTCTCGGCGAAAACGTCACCTGCCGCGTAATCCGCCGCCGTGCCGTTTTTGAGCGCCGACCAGCCCACAAAATCGTAATTGGCTCTTGTAGGTATCGCGCTTGAAAGGGTTATGGGAGCGCCGTGGACCTTGGTCTGCGTGGCAGGGGCGTTTGACCCGCCGTTTGCGTTGTAGGTCACCGTGTAGGTCCTGACCGTCCAGACGGCGTAAAGAGTCACGTCCTGTGTGACAAGGTATTTTTCTCCGGGCTTATAGGCGGCAGATGTGGCATTCTTTGATTCCGACCAACCGAGGAAATACGCCTTGTCTTCACGCTCGGGGCAGAAGGGAAGAGTGATGTATCCGTTTTTGACGAACGTGATCTCCGCAGGGGTCTCGTCGTTCAGGGACAGATCTGTATTTGCGTCAAAGGAAACGGTCGCAACGTCAAGTGTACCGAAGGTCAGAGCGGATCTGTGGGGAGAGAGCATTTCAAGCTCGGAATTTACGATATCTCCGTTTGCATAGGATACGCTTACCCGACCGAAGCCGTCGACCAGGCGGAAGGTGAAGCTGAAAAGCTTACCCGTTTTTGTTGAATTTTCGGTGTTTGTGTAGTTGTATGTGATGTCATGAAGGCTCGAAAGGGTCACGCCGGGCTGAGTGGAGTTTGAGGTGACCTTATCAAATATGCCGTCAAAGTCCACGGAGCGGACGACGATAGAATTTGAAAGCACCAGCTTGAATCTGAGCGCCGCAATACCGGGATTGCCGTAAAGACCCACGTTGACGCGGTAGTAATCAAGCCCCAGGTGCTCGCTCTCAAGAGTTATAACGCCCGCGGGGTATCTTGCGCTTGAAATGTCGATGGTGCAGCCCGACACGTCGGGGTTGAGGTTTTCATACTTTGAGTTGGTCACGCCACCCTGTGCAAAGGAGATGCTGAGGTCGGTGGTGCCCACCGCCGCCTCCGATACACTGAAGGTGACGCTGAAAAGCTCGCCGTCCTTTTTGATATCGTCGGAAGATGCGAAGAAATAGGTGACAGCATCCATTGCCGTCAGGTCTGCGCCATCCTCGGTAACGTTTGAGTATGCCTCGGAGTATATACCCTTTGACGTGTCAAAGGACACGGGTGTCAGCTTCGTGTGGTCAAAGGAAAGCTTCAGGCTCATGCCCGAAATGCCGGGGTTGCCCGAAATTTTCACCGTGGCGGTGACCTTTCCGCTGGTTATATCTGATGAAGTGACCGAGATGGTTCCGTCGGCGCTGTTCGCAAAGACGGTTGCCGCAAAAACGGAAGCTATCAGCATAAGCAAAAAAATAAAGGTATGAATACGTGATTTCCTTGTCATGTTCCGAGCCATAAAACCCTTTCCCATATTTTATATAACAATTCAGCCTATTCTACCATACTTGAAAAGCCTTTGCAAGTGGTTTTTTGCGATTTGGTGAAAATGACCGAGGGGTTTATTATCTCTTTCGCCGTGCGTTTTTTAGCGGCACTTGACATTACGTTTTTTTTTTGATATAATTAGAATCGGCAAAAAATAAAAACGAAAGGGTGCGAGGATTGAAAACGGCATTTCCGGCTTTGGCGGGCAATAAAGCGCTCCGTGAGCGATTGGCGACGGACATTCTCGGCCACGGGCTTTCCCACGCGTATATTATCGAAGGCGCGAAGGGAAGCGGTAAGCACACTTTGGCATATCAGGTGGCGGCGGCCCTTTCCTGCGAGAAAAAGGACGATGGCGACCTGCCTCTCCCTTGCGGACTTTGCCCAAGCTGCAAAAAGATACTTTCGGGCAATTCTCCCGACCTGATATTCGTTAAAAAAGATCCCTCGAAGGCGCAGATGGGTGTGGATATCATCCGCTCTCTTCGTGAGGACGTGCGTCTTTTGCCAAACGACACCGACTGCAAGGTCTATGCGATCGAAGATGCTCATACAATGAATTCGCAGGCGCAAAACGCCTTTCTTCTGACCCTTGAATCACCGCCTCCTTACGTTGTTTTCCTGCTTCTTTGTGAGGACAGCGGTGCGTTGCTTGAGACGGTGAGAAGCCGTGCACCCCGACTCAATATGCAACGCCTGACGGCAAGCGAGGTTGAAGGATATATCTGCTCGGCGGACGACGAGGCAAAGGAATTGCGCAAAAATTTCCCGCAGGAATTTGCGGATATTCTTACGGTGGCGGCAGGAAGCATCGGGCAGGCGCTTGAGCTTCTGGATGAAAAAAAGCGTGAGCCGATCATTGCCAGACGCGATCTGGCGCGAGAGTTTATCTCGGCACTTGAGAGTCGTTCTCCCCGCGCGGGAGCGCAGCTTATCTCAAGACTTCCGCAGAAAAGAGACGAGATCTTGCTCTGTCTTGAACAGATAAGGCTTGCTCTGCGAGACCTTATCGTGGCAAAAAAGAGCGATGAGGGCGAGCTTTGCTTCTACTCCTCAAGGGAAGAGGCTGAGGACGTGTCTTTTGCTCTCGCCACTTCCGACCTTTTAGATGTTTTTGACGCGGTGGAGGAGGCTGTTGACCTGACCTCTGCCAACGGAAACGTAAGACTTATACTTTTTTCGCTTGCCGCAAAGTGCAAGCTCATATAAACGGTGGGAAAAGACCGCCGCGGAAAGGATAAAAAAGCAAATATGGATAATGAAAATAAGCCCAAAGGAGCCGAAGGGGAAAACAGACCCCGCAACAAGAGACACGGCAGGCCCTTTTACGGCAAAAAGCCCCATAAAAATCAGAACAGAAACAACGAGGGAGATCAGGGCGGTATAAAGACTCGCTCGGCAGACGACGCCTTTTCCTTTATGGCTGATGCATCTGCTTCCAAAAAGGACGCACCTCAGAAAAACGAGGCGGAAGCTCCCCGCAACGGCGAGAACAAGCAAGGTCGTGAGGGTGGAGACGGACAAAGAAACGGCAGAAACAACAGAAATAACCGCAACAGAAGAAACCGTCATCGTTCTGACAGACGTCCCGACAGACAGAACAGAGAAGAAAAGCCCGTTAAGACCGAAGAAAACGATATTTCCACGGCAGAAAACGAGCTTGGATATACCAATTACTCTTTGACCATCGGTTCGGATTACGATCCCGAGCCTGTTGAGGACGACATTGAGCCGGCTGAGCTTCCCGAGCCTATCACCTACGAAAAGAAGCCCCCCGAGCACCCCGTTGACGTGGTGGGCATCAGATTCCGCGGCGCGGGCAAGGTCTATTATTTTGCGCCGGGTGAGATAACCCTCAAAAACGGCGACCACGCGGTGGTGGAGACCGCAAGAGGTCTTGAATACGGCTACGTTGTGGTGGGTAACACCCAGGTGGACGAGAGCGAGATAGTTCCTCCTCTGCGCCAGGTGGTACGCGCGGCCACGAAGGAAGATGATCAAAAGCATGCCGAGAACACCAAAAAAGAGGAAGAGGCTTTCACCATCTGCATGAAGAAGATAGCGGATCACAAGCTGGAAATGAAGCTGGTGGACGTTGAATATACTTTTGACTGCTCAAAGCTTCTGTTCTATTTTACCAGCGACGGACGCGTTGACTTCCGTGAGCTTGTAAAGGATCTGGCGTCGGTATTCCGTACCAGGATCGAACTGCGTCAGATAGGTATCCGCGACGAAGCAAAGACTATCGGCGGTCTGGGCGTTTGCGGACGTCCCTTCTGCTGTCATACGTTCCTGTCGGATTTTGTGCAGGTGTCGATCAAGATGGCAAAGGAACAGAATCTTTCCCTGAACTCCACCAAGATCTCGGGCACCTGCGGACGACTCATGTGTTGTCTGCGCTACGAGCACGAGGCATACCAGGCGGAGATAAAGCTCATGCCTGCCCTTGATTCTACGGTCAAGACCGAGGACGGTATCGGTACGGTTATCGAGATCAATCCTATCGCGGGTCTGGTCAAGGTAAAGATCAACGACAAGGACGCTCCTCCCAAGTTCTACGACAAGAAGCTTGTGACGGTGATCAAATCTCCCAAGACTCAAGCACAGAGCACGGAAGAGCCCGATCGGAGCAAGTAAGGGCAAAAAATTATGGTATTTTGCAAAAAACGGTTGAATTTTTTTTCAAACGTGATATAATGAACGCAGAGGAGCTTGTTTACACAAGCACTTGGGCGTTGCCCTCCCGCATTTCATGCGGCTGCGCCCTTGACGGCTTCGCAAAAATGTCTGTGCAAGCACACATTTTTGCTTCATGGTATAATTGACGTGAAATGAACGTCCGGAGATTTTTCTCCAACGTCATAAATAATTAAATTACTTATTGGAGGACACTGAAATGGCTTACAAGATCAATGCAGAAGAGTGCATCGGTTGTGGCGCATGTGCAGGCGATTGCCCTGTTGACGCTATCTCCGAGGCTGACGGCAAGTTCGTAATCGATCCTGAGAAGTGCATCGACTGCGGTGCATGCGAAGGCAACTGCCCTGTTGGCGCACCCAAGGCTGAATAATTCAGTTACATCATCAGTCGGATATATCGACTCACACGGGCTGTTGTGCCAAAGCACAACAGCCCTGTTGTGTAAAGGAAGGGAGTTTCTTATGCCTGTTCTGCGTGAAAATGAGTGCATTACCGAGATAAATGAAGATCTCCGTTTGATACAGCACCGTGAGGGGCTGACATTTGGCACGGACGCTTATCTTCTGGCGGCGTTTATGCGAGAGAAAAAGAATGCCGTGGCCATAGACATGGGCGCGGGCACCGGCATAATCTCACTTCTCTGTGCGGCGAAAGAAAAATTCAAAAAGGTTATTTGTGTTGAAGTGCAGCAGAGCTTTGCGGACATTATCGGGAGAAATGCGGAATTAAACGGTCTTTCCTATAAGATCGAGGTGCTTTGCCGCGACGTGCGTGACCTGGCCCATGCCGATACGCAGGGTGAGGTGGACGTGGTGTTCTCAAACCCCCCTTACATGAAGACCGACAGCGGAAAGCGTAACGAGGCAGACGAGAAATACATCGCCCGACACGAGGTCTGCGGTACTATTGACGATTTTTGTCGCAGTGCCGCGAAAATGCTCAAGCACGGAGGGCTGTTCTATTGTGTTTACCGTCCCGACAGACTGGTCGATCTTATCGCGGCTTTGCGCGGGGCAAGGCTTGAGCCGAAGCGCATGACCTTTGTCTGTGCCCGAGCAGACAGCGAGCCGTCTATGGTGCTTGTAGAAGCAAAGCTGGGCGGTGCGCCCGGAGTGCGTGTGACCGAGCCTCTGATCCTGACCGACGAAAAGGGAAATCAGACCGAGAGGGTAAGGCAGATATACGAAAACTGTAATTTTTGAAATTGTACCGAGAGGTAAAAAATAGATGAACGAAACAAAAAGGCTCCTGAGCTTTATACGCCGAGGAGTTGACGATTACGAAATGATACAAGAGGGCGACAAGATCGCCGTGGGCGTTTCCGCAGGCAAGGATTCTCTTACCCTTTTGGCGGGAATGGCGGAATTGAGACGGTTTTATCCCAAGAAATTCGAGCTTATCGCCATTACCATCGACATGGGCTTTGAAGGCGTGGACTTTTCGCCTATCCAAAAGTTTTGCGATGAGCTTGAGGTGGAATACCATATCGTGAAGTCGCAGATAGCAAAGATCGTTTTTGACGTGAGAAAAGAGACAAGCCCCTGTTCTCTGTGTGCTAAAATGCGCCGCGGCGCACTTCATACGGCGGCAAAAGAGCTGGGCTGTACCTCTGTGGCTCTCGGACACCACTTTGACGACGCGGTGGACACCTTTATGCTCAATCTTTTCTTTGAGGGCAGGATCGGGTGCTTTTCGCCCGTTTCATATCTTTCGAGGATCGGGCTGAATCTTATCCGTCCCATGGTCTATATGCCCGAAAAGGACGTAAAATATTTTGCGTCGAGGAACGAGTTGCCCGTCATTGAATCTCCATGTCCCGCGGACGGAAACACCCAGCGTGAGGAGATGAACAAGCTCCTGTCCGAGCTTGACAGAAAGCACAAGGGCTTGCGTTACCGTATTTTCGGAGCTATGCAGAGGGCGGGTATCGACGGCTTCAAGGAAGCCGGCAGGCTCGGCGGTATAAAAGCCTATTCAGAGGAAACGGAATAAAAAACGGTGTAAAGGCAGCTTCTCATAAGAATGATAAGAACCCGACAGATTTTTAAGTCCTGTCGGGTTCTTACTATTTGACGAACATGAATTTACTTGTTATTCTTTTTAAACAAAGAAATACTGTTGATAGCTATGGATACAATGGTAAGAAACCATAAAATCGACGACAGCGTGGGCATAACGTCCAGCAACTGATCTGCGGCATTTGTTAAGACCCATTGATTGGCCAGAGAATAATATGCACAGAGTGTCAATGCCGTGAATGACAGGCTGATAAAGCGAAACCATTTTGCTTCACGGTGTCGTATAGTCCATATAACATTAAAAATTGCGGCGATAATTGAAATAATTCCGAATAATAAACACATAATTTTGCTCCTATCTATACTTATTCAGCACGTGTTCACGTAAAATCCGAGGTAGATTTTGCGAAAAGAAGCCGTCTTCGAGGTAAGGATCGTGGTTTGCCACAGCCTGAAGCTGATTCTTTGCCCAGACACCGCTTTTTGAGTCGGGAGTCTCACGGGCGATCTTGTCAAGGGCGGTGACGGCAAACTCATCTATGTGGATGCCGTATCTGTATTCGGGACCCTCGAACGCCGAGATGTCAAGAGTTCCCTCAATGCAACGGTTGGCGTTGTAGGAATAGCACATTCCGTCCACGTTGCAGAAAACCAGCAGGGCAAAAAGCACGAGGAAAACGAAGAACAAAGATTTTGTCAGGTTGAAGCTTTTTACGAATATGGCAACCACGATGCAGATAAAAACGGCGGCAATGAGAATGATAAACCAGCTTGCAAGCACGCGGCGGACGGTCAGCCCGTAGGTGTCGATGTACATTATCATCTTGGAAAGTGCAGTTGTGATGAGTACCAGTGTCAGCGCGGAGAGAACGGTGCAGTAGATCTTTAAGATCAAGGGTGCTTTGTCCCGTCGGCGGCAGAAAAGGTAGGCGCACGCCAGCATTATGAGATTCAGTACCGAAACGATGCAAAGCTGGAAGAAGCCCTCACGGGCGTATTGAGCGTAGGTGAAGTGCGGGGGAAGAGTGCCCGAAAACGCGGAAATAAAATATTCAAGCTGGGCAAAGAAGAATATACCGTAAAGGCAGATAATGGGGGTCAGAGCGGCGCAGACCATAGCTACGGGCGTGAATCTGACCTTTTTTGCTGCATTGTCGCATTTTTCGCGGTTGATCCCGCGGCCGTATCTGCCCGAGGACGCGGAATAAAGAAGTCCGAAAAGGTACATGGCAACGGGGATTCCCAAAATGAATTTTCCGATGTGGCGGAAAATTCCCGACAGGTCGAAGTCAAAAATCCTGTCTACTATTCGAGAAAAGCCCTCGTCAAATGACAGGAGAAGCATGATGATTATCGTGGGGATCACAGCGATGGCAAGACCGAGAACGATGCGAAGCAGAGTTTTTGTTATCTGCTTTCCCGTTGTGCTTTTTATCTGACTGCTGCTCTCAAAAACAGAGAAAAAGGAGCCAAAGGGAAGCACCGTCAGGGCTTTGCCCAGCCCCGGCACAAGGTATGCGTCAAAGGGGGAACGCTCCTTTTCGCCGTCAAAGGCGGTGTAGACCCACAAAACGTAAGCGAAAAAGCTGTATGCTACTACCGAACGTAAGACTGTGTGGTTTGAATTTATGAGAAGCCCGAAATTGAGCACGAGCGCGCTGACGGGCAGAGATAAACGCGCGCCGCGCAGATTGCCGTTTTGCTTTTTGACGTAATAGAAGGTGACGCCGTAGCAGAGCGCGGTGAAAAGAAACATTCCCAGCGGGTACTGCGCACCGGGCCACGCCAGCACCATAAGATAGCCCAGCAGTATCGAGATCCACGCAAAAGACACGTCGGTCTTGCCGTACTCGGTGCGGGTGACGGGAGTTGGCTGAGGAGCAAAGCTGTTATCCATATTCAATCCTCCATTTCGTTTTCGGAGTATTCGTATTCGAGAATATCCGCAGGCTGACAGTCAAGGATCCTGCAGATCTTATCAAGGGTGGAAAAGCGGACGGCCTTGGCCTTTCCTGTTTTCAGAATAGACAGGTTTGCGGGGGTGATTCCTACCCTGTCCGCAAGCTCGCCCAGGGAGATCTTCCGCTTTGCCATCATAACGTCAAGATTAACTATTATCATGATGCCACCTCACACGGTAAAATCGTTTTCCGCTTTTATCTCGGCAGCCTGCGCGATTACCGAGCGGACTACCAGCATAAGAGTTCCGAGAAGAAGCGCCGCAAAGCAGAGCACAGCACCCAGAATGAAATAGTGGGAAAGGACGGCGCATATCACCGACTCTGCGTAACAGCAAGCCGAAAGCAGGCTGATAAGACGGACCGACGAGCGGGTGAAGATCAGGTCGCGATGAACGTTTGAGAGAAGAAGGAACAGTCCCGATACCGCCGCGTAAACGGGAATGAGCGCCGCGTAGAGCAGGATAAGGACGGGGGTTTTGTGAGTGCTGATATAGCTTGCGTTCCCGCCGCTGACGTATTCAAGATAGAAATCGAGAATTGCGGGCAGAAAAATAGTCATTGCCACGACCAGCAGTGCGGTCAGGATCGTCATTGCCATGGCTATGACGGTGGCGAAAGGTATTTTGTTCGTTTGGTCTTTCATTTTCGTTTCTTCCTTTTCGGGTAAAATTTGACTGTGACTGCATTTTACCACATAAAAACTCGTTTGTCAATGGTTTTTTATCGAAAAACAATAAAAATTTATCAAAAAGAAGAAACAGGCTTTCCGTCGGGATCGAACAGAGCATAATATTTGTCCGCCGCCAGCTCAAGCGCGCGGCGTTTCAGACGAAATCCGCTTGTGCGGCTGATCCCCAACAGCTCGGCGCATTTTTCGACCGAGTTTCCGCGTATGTAGTGGTAATATAGAAGTAATTTGCAGTTGTTGTTGTCAAGGGTGGTTATAAATTTTCGCACGTTGAACATTTTCGAGCGTAAGATCACCTCGTCGCCGCCCGGGAGCATGAGAAAACCGTCTCCCTGACTTTGTGCTCCGAAATATTCCCGCTCGTATGCCAGCATCTCGATCATTTTTTTATTTATAAGGTAGCTTTCGAGAAAATTTTTCACGTCGGCGTACTTGCCGGTATTGGTCTTTGGCATAAAGATCCTCCTCAGTCGGCGCTGAATCCCAAGATTGAGATAAGCTCGCGGCGGTTCTCGATTTCGCAAATCCGCATTAGATCGGGAACGTCCATTTCTTCGGTGCAGTTAAAGCAAACAAACTTTTTTCCAAATCTGTACGCCACGTCGCCCGAGGGGATAAGCCCCAGACAAATTCTGCAAAAACGTCGGGGTCTGTTCGAATAATCGGGTGGCAAAAGCCCGTAGCTTGGGCAGTTCTCGGGGCAATGTACCTGCTTACAGAATTTGCACATTTTTTGTCATTTACCTTTCTTTTTCGTGTTTTTTGATATTACTTGACAAATTCGATAAATGGGGTTATAATGTGATTATGAAACCCGTAATAGTTCGGTAAACCGAAATAGTATGGCGTAATTATATCGCAAATCCGTAATATTGTCAACCCCATTTTAGCAAAAAATAAAACTTTAAGCAAAATCTACAAGATAAGGCAGGACTCGATAGAATGAGTTATGTAAATTTTGAACAACTTCTTGTCGAAAGAGGGACGACCACCTACAAGGTGGCAAAGGAGACGGGAATTTCAAATTCCACCTTCAGCGATTGGAAGAGCGGACGTTCCACCCCAAAGCTCGACAAAATGCAAAAAATAGCGGCATATTTCGACGTGTCCCTTGAATCTCTCATGGGCGAGGATTTTATGCCTGTGCGGGATATTGAGAGCACCTCCCGCCCCAGGGGCGCTTTACGCGTGCCCATCGTGGGCGAGATACGGGCAGGTGCGCCTATCGTTACCAACGAGACTTTGCTGGGCTACGAGTCGGCGGACATCAGGCGCGGTGAGGACGTGTCGGATTACTTCTTTTTGTCCGTCCGCGGCGACAGCATGAAGGACTGCGGAATGGTTGACGGTTCCCTGGTTCTTTTCCGCAAGCAGCAATACGCCGAGGAGGGGAACATCGTTGCCTGTCTCGTGGGAGACGACAGTGCGACCGTCAAGCGTTTCCATCGAGACGGCAGGAGAATATTGCTCATGCCCGAAAATGAGGATTACGAACCCATCGAGCTGACCCCCGAGGATTTTGAGGCGGGAAGTGCGCGGATTTTGGGCGTTGCAAAGGAATTAAAGATAAGATTTTAATTAGGAGTAAAAAATGACATCGATCAGCGTTGAGTCCCTCTCCTTTTCGGTGGGGACGACGGTAATTATAGAAAATATTTCATTTTCCCTTGAAGAGGGGGACAAGCTGGGCGTCATCGGCGTCAACGGAAGCGGAAAATCCACCCTTTTGCGCCTGATCACGGGCGAGCTTGAGCCCGATCATGGAAGTGTTTACATTTCAAAGGACAAGACTGTGGGAATACTCACTCAGGAGGGGGCCTTTGAGGTCTCCGAGGAGTGCGGAGGGACGGTCATCGAGCAGATGTATACCGCTTTCCCCGAGCATCTGGCTGCCGAGCGGAAGCTGGCAATGCTTGAAGAAAAAATGAAGGACGAAAACGACCCTCACCAAGTGGCAAGAGCGGCGGAATATACCGAGCTTTACACTCGATTCGTTGACGCGGGCGGACTTGAATTCCGTTCCCGTTGCGCCTCAATTCTGTCTAAAATGGGCTTTAACGAGCGGGAACAGTCCCTGCACGTGGACGCTCTCAGCGGGGGTCAGAGAACGAGACTTGCTTTGGCGCGTCAGCTTTGCCGCGAGCCGGACATCCTTATACTTGACGAGCCAACCAACCACCTGGACATCGAGACGCTTACCTGGCTTGAAAATTATCTTGTTTCCTATAAAAAGAACGTGATCGTGGTCTCCCACGACCGATATTTCCTTGACAAGATCACAAATAAAACGCTTTACGTCGGAAACCACCGCGGGAAGCTTTACAACGGCTCTTATACCCAGAGCATGGAGCAAAGAAAAAAGGATCGGGAGATCCAGGAAAGGCACTACAAAAATCAGCAGAGGGAGATCGCGCGCCAGGAGGCTTACATCGAGCAACAGAGGGCGTGGAATCGCGAGCGCAACATCATCGCCGCCGAGAGCCGTCAGAAGGCCCTTGACCGCATGGTGAAGCTGGACAAGCCGGAGAACGATCCCAAGTCTATCCGCATGAGCTTCAACCATAGCGGCGAGAGCGGAAACGACGTTATCTGGACGAAAAATCTGTCCATGGCATACGGCGAAAAGAAGCTTTTTGACAAGATCTCATTTATGATAAAGAAGCGCGAGCGTGTGTTCATTGTGGGCGCAAACGGATGCGGAAAATCCACCCTTATAAAGATACTTCTGGGCAAAACCGTCGCCACAGGAGGCTTTGTTGAGACGGGCTACAACGTGGAGATCGGCTATTACGACCAGGAAAACCAGAATCTTGATCCCGCAAATACCGTTCTTGACGAGATCTGGAACGCATACCCCACGATGAGGGAGACCGAAATAAGAAACGCTCTTGCGCTCTTCAGATTTATCGGAGAGGATGTTTTCAAGGAGGTGGGAGTTCTCAGCGGCGGCGAGCGCGCAAGGCTCACCCTTTGCAAGCTGATACTGTCCCACATGAATCTGCTCGTTTTGGACGAGCCTACCAACCACCTGGACATAAATTCCCGTGAGGTTTTGGAGGAGGCGCTTGAAAAATTTGACGGAACCATTGTCACCGTTTCCCACGACAGATATTTTATCGACCGGCTGGCAACCAGGATCCTTGAGATCGCACCCGGCGATTTCTGCGACACGGGCGACTTGCTTGATTATCGCATCAGTCACGCAGGGCAGGGTGGTTACGACGAATACAGGGAATTCAGACAAAAGCGCGTCGACGCTTACAACGCTTCCCACCCCGAGCTTGCCGTAAAGGAGCAGACCGAGGAGAAGACCAATTACCTTGAAAAGAAGCGTTCTCAGGCGGACATTCGCCGTGAGCAAAAGCGCATGGAAAAGCTCCGTCTTGAAGCAAAAAAGCTGGAAAGCGAGCTTGAGCAGATCGAAGCGGAGCTTTACGGCGACGCCGCCAGCGACTACGTAAGAGCCGCCGAGCTTGACGGACGAAAAAACGAGATCGAGGAGCGTCTGCTTGAGATCTACGAGGAGACCGAGGTATGAGCGGAGAGCAGTTTTTCAGAGATTTTTTTGAAAAGGAGAGGATCGAGCTTTTCGGATTTCTTCCTCTTGACGACTGCAAGATCATTCGTCCGTATCTGCTTGAGAGGTGCGGTGTGACGGGTGGAAGCGCAGTGATCTTCGCTGTACCCTATTACAGTCGCGCGGCGGAAAGTGAAAACCGAAACGTCTCGCTTTACGCTGTCCCGCAGGACTATCATCTGTATTTTAAAGAGCTTTGTCAGCGGTTTTCGCAGGCATTTGCAAAGGATTTTCCGCTCTCAAAATTCGGCTTTTTCTCGGATCATTCCCCTATTGACGAGGTGAACGGGGCGGCGAAGGCGGGACTCGGCATCATCGGGCGAAACCACCTGCTCATTACCGAAAAATATTCTTCATTCGTTTTTCTCGGTGAGATCATCACAGACCTTGAACTGCAGAGTGAGATCAAGGAGATCCGGTTTTGTGAAAACTGCGGGCTGTGCTCATGTGCTTGTCCCGTCGACCTTTCGGTGGGGGAGTGCCTTTCGGCCCTGACCCAGAAGAAAGGTGAGCTGACCGAGGTGGAAAAGGAGAAGATCCTTCGACACGGGCTTGTGTGGGGCTGTGACAGGTGCCAGACGGCGTGTCCCCATACCCAAAGGGCGAAAAAAGACGGAACCATCTATTCTCCCGTGGATTTTTTCTCGGAAAGCTGTCTGCCGACCCTGACGGTCGAGGAACTTGAGAAAATGACCGATGAGGAATTTGACGACCGCGCATATTCCTGGCGCGGAAAAGAGACGATCCTGAGAAATCTGAAGCTCTTTGAAGATAATTGAAACCAAATCTGATTTTGGAGGACGGTTTAAATCAAATGCTTAATTTGATACTTGGCGGATCGGGCAGCGGAAAGACTACCCAGATCGAAGAAAATATAAAAAAGGATATTGAAAGCGGACGGCAGGTCATTTTGCTTGTTCCCGAGCAGGAGACGGTGTCGGCGGAGAGGCGAATGCTCTCTCTTTTGCCGCCCTCGGCACAGCTCTGCTTTGAGGTGCTGAATTTTACGCGCCTTGCAAACCGCGTTTTCAGACAGTACGGCGGGCTTTCACGCCACGGGATCTCCGAGGGCGTAAAGGCGCTGACCATGTGGAACACGGTGACCTCTCTCCGTCCCTTTTTGCGCAAATACGGCGGGGTCAGAGGAGACCTGTCTCTTATTTCTCTTATGCTTTCGGCGGCAGAGGAATTCAAGGCGAGCTGTGTAAGTCCCGCCGAGCTTGAGAGGGCGGCAGACAAGCTGGAGGAAAACAGTACTCTGGGCGGAAAACTGAGGGATATTTCTCTTATCTGTGCGGCGTATGAAGCGTCACTTGAGGCCTACGGTGACGGCTCGGACGAGCTTTCAAGGCTTGACTCGGTGCTGGCGGAAAACGATTTTTTTGACGGCATGAGTGTCTACATAGATTCCTTTTTGAGCTTCACTGAGCAGGAGCACAGAATAATCTCCCGAATGATCGACGGCGCGCACAGCGTGACGGCGGCTGTTTGCTTCTGCGACCAAAAGCCTCTGCCCATGCACTTTGAGGCGTCGAAAAAGACGGTAGATTTCTTTCTTTTGCAGGCGGAAAAGAAAAATATCAAGCCCTGTGTGACCTATCTGCCCGACAACAGACGGACCGAAAGTGAGGCATTGCGTGTGCTAGAGCGCCATTTGTGGAGCTTTTCGGCAGTTGGCGGCGAAGTCTTGCCCGATGACGGAAGCGTCACTCTCGTTAAATGTGCCAACGAATACGAGGAAGCTGAGGCGGCGGCATGCCACATCGGACGACTTGTGCGGGAGGGTGCAAAATACGGCGAGATCGCCGTTATTGCCCGAAGTGCCGAGTCCTGGAGAGGGATCATCGACCACTCCCTTGAAAAGGCGGGGATACCATTTTATATGTCCGCTCGCACCGACGTGTCGTCCAAGCCCCTTATAAAACTGCTTCTCTGCGCTCTGCGCATCAAAAACCGCTCCTGGCAGACCGAGGACGTTATTTCTTACGTGAAAACGGGTCTTTGCGGAGCGTACCAGAGGGACTCCGACCTTTTTGAGGATTACGTATGGCGCTGGAGCCTGTCGGGACGCGCCTTTTGCGGAGACGACTGGACCATGAATCCTCACTCCTATTTGGGAGAGCTTCGTGAGGAGGATCTTGCCTATCTTGAGTGCGTCAACCGAGCAAGGCGTCGGGTGAGCGAGCCCTTGTCCGCTTTTTTCGGCGCGCTTGATCGGGCACGCACAAATGCTGATCTTGCCCGTGCGGTTTTCGATTATATGTGCGCCCTTGACGTGGCGGGCCGGCTTTCGGCAGAGGCCGAAAGATACGCCGATGACGGTATGAGAAGAAATGCCGCCGAGACCGTTACCCTTTACAATTCGGTGATAGATATTCTCGATATGATAGCGAGCTTTGAAAACGACGGAGAGCGTTTTACCTCGCAGGAGCTGGAGGAGGCTCTGACCACCGTTTTCTCTCATGTTACGGTGGGAGCTATTCCCACCTCCTGCGACGAGGTGACGGTAGGTTCGGCGCATATGCTTCGTGCCGACCGCCCCAAATACGTGCTTATTATCGGTATGAATGACGGCGTTTTTCCGCAAAACGCCGATGATAAGAGTCTTCTGACCGATACGGAGAGAGAAGAGCTTTCTTCTCTTGGCATAAGCCTTTCCTCGGACGGCACGGACAAGTGTGCCGAGGAGCTTTTCTACGTTTACCGCGCCGTGACAAGCCCCTCTGTGGGTCTGTACGTTTCCTATTCCTATGCCAAGCTTCAGGGGGACGGCGAGAGATTGCCCTCCATGGCTTACAACCGTATAAAATTGCTCCTGGGAATGAAGGAATTTGATTTTTCCGAGTCACCTATTGCCGACAGGCTTCTGACTCCGAAGATCGCCCTTGAATATGCGTCTCTTCTGGGAGAGGGTGCTCAGGGCATCGCCCTGCGCTCGATCCTGAAGGAAGACGGAGGTGAGGGCGGACGGTATTACAGGAGAATCTTCGACAGCGACACCTATTCACAATCGATCTCACGCGAGACGGCAGACGAGGTCTTCGGAGACAGGCTCTCGATGTCTCCGTCGGCTCTTGAAAAATATGTCAAATGTCATTTTGATTACTATTGCAGATACGTTCTGAAGCTTCAAAAGGACGAGCGAAACTTCTATTCCGTCAACGATACGGGAACGCTGGTCCACGCGGTGCTGGAGGAGTTTATCCGCTCGGTTACCGACGAAAACGGATTTAATGCAGAGCTGGCGGCGCAAAGGCTTGATACCTTGCCCGACCTTATCGAAAAATACGCCCGCGAGCGTTTGCCCGGCGAAGCGGACAACGCCAAAATGCGTCACACTCTTGCACGCCTAAAGCGTCTTTCCCGCGTGCTTGCGGGCAACGTGGTGGGAGAGTTCAAGAGCAGCGGATTTGTACCTACCTTCTTTGAAATGAAGATCGGCTACGGTGAGGATGCGCAGATAAGCCCCGCGGAATATCGCACGGCAAACGGAAAGACGGCGGTATTTTCCGGTATCGTTGACCGCGTGGATCTGATGAAACGCGGAAACGACGTTTACGTCAGGGTGGTGGACTACAAAACGGGCGCAAAGCATTTTAAGATCGACGACGTTGAGAGCGGACTCAATATCCAGATACTTCTTTACCTGTTCAACATTTGCTACGGGCAGGAGGAGAGCCGTGTTAAAATGGGCTGCGGAGAGGGCGGCAGACTTTTGCCCGCCGGCGCGGTCTACCTGTCCTCAAAGCTTGGAGGTATAAAAGAAAGCGCCGACACCGGCGAGGAGGATGTCCTGCGGTCGGCCGATGGGCAGATAAGCCGAAGCGGTGTCGTAACAAGCGACGAAAGCGTCATAAAAAAGCAGGGCAGTCAGGACAAGTGCATCACCTCCGACGGCGACGGCTTTGAGGAGCTGAACCGACGGCTGTCCCACGTAGTCTGCTCGATAATTTCCCAAATGACGGACGGCGACGCTTCGATCGCTGAGTCCGACGGCAAGGACAGCCCTTGCAATTTCTGCGGAATGCGTGCGGTCTGCCGACGGGCGCTGACCATGAAATACGACGACGAGGAGGATACGTAATATGGCTTTTACAGCAGCACAAAACAAGGCTATAGAAACAAGAAATAAAACTATCCTCGTCTCCGCCGCCGCAGGCTCGGGCAAGACCACGACCCTGACCGAGCGCATAATCCGACTGCTCACGGACAAGGAAAATCCTGCGGATATCGGACGTTTTCTTATCGTCACCTTTACTAACGCATCGGCAGCCGATCTGCGTTCAAAGATCACTGCGGCAGTATCAAAAGCGCTTGCCGCAGATCCTTCAAACAGGCATCTTAACCGCCAGTTGTTGAAGCTGGGTCGGGCAAAGATCTGCACCATGGACTCTTTTTACTACGACGTGGTAAAGGAGAATTTCCAGGCGCTGGGGGTGGGAGCGTCCTCACGCATAATCGATTCAAATCAGCGTGCCATAATCATGCGCGAGGTACTTTCTGCTCTAATTTCTCAGCGATATGAGCAGAGCAGTGATTTCGCCGTTGCCATGGATTGCTTTCTTGACAGCAGAGGATCGAGTTCGGCTGAAAAGGAGCTTATCTCACTCTACGAAAA
The DNA here is from genome assembly GCA_045596925.1 of Eubacteriales bacterium. Lineage (GTDB taxonomy): Bacteria > Bacillota > Clostridia > Oscillospirales > CAG-272 > SIG710. The sequence goes on along the minus strand of JAZODH010000058.1, from coordinate 10,592 downwards.
GCTGTCGGGATATCCCGAATTTCTGGAATTTCTCAGGGTGGACGGCGAGACTCTTGAACAGGAGTCTGAAGCACCCTATTTTGAGAGCCGAAGCGGCAGGGCCGTAAAAGGCTTCTGCCTTGATTTTCTCGACTACGCCGTCTCTGCCGTGTCCCGTCTTTGTGACGAGGCGCAGGGAGGCGACCTTGCCTGCTATTATCCTTCGGTCCTTTACGACCGTGACCATTTTTCCCACACCCGAGATGCCATTGTTTCGGGGAATTACGCCGAGGCGCGCAGACTTTTCTGCTCCTACGCAAGGATCAAAAGAGGAAGCGTAAAGAAAAAGACCGAGGAGAGCGTGAATTTTGCCGCCCTGCAGGACGACCTGCAAAAGGGTTACGTAAAATTAAGGGACAAATATTTCTCCCAGAGCGAGGAGGCTTGTGCACAGATACTGCGCCGAAACGCTCTGTTCTGCCGTGAAATATACGGTCTGCTACGGGAGTTTGACCGTCGGTTTACCGAGCGCAAGCGCGCACTGGGCGTGCTCGATTTTACAGACAACAAGAGAATGACCTTGCGTCTGTTCGTGGACGAGGGTCTGAATCCCACCGAGTACGCAAAGGAGTTCTCGCAGAGGTTTGATGCCATCTATATCGACGAATATCAGGACACGGATCTTGTGCAGGACACGATTTTTCGCGCAATTTCCCGTCCCGACAACCGCTTTATGGTCGGCGATATCAAGCAGAGCATCTACCGCTTCAGGGGCGCAAATCCCACGGTCTTTGCGGGCTACAAAAACACCTTCCCCGACGCGGAAGCGTCGGACGGGGGAGACGAGTGCGCCATTTATATGTCCGAAAATTTCAGATGTGACCGCGGAGTGGTGGATTTTTCAAACGCGGTCTCGGATTTCATCTTTTCAAAGGGCGTAAACTCTATCGGTTACGTGGAAAAGGACGCGCTGGTCTGCTCCAAGAACATAGCTCCCGAAGGGCGCGAGCAGAAAAAGGCAGAGTTTGCCATGATCCGCTCTTACACGGCGGGATCAAAGGAATACAAGGCTGACCCAGAGAGGTACGGCGGAAAGGGCGTCGAGCACGAGGCAAAATACGTTGCGGCGAGAATAAGCGAGCTTTTGCGCGGTGAGGAATACTGCGAGGATCGCGGAGTGCTCCGTCGGATCGAGCCGAAAGACATAGCGATCCTGGCAAGGACTAAGGCGGCGGCAGCGGCTTTTGCCGAAACTCTTGACCGGGCGGGTATCCCATGCTCGACCCTGACGGCGGAAAGCTATTTTGAAAACCCCGAGGTGCTTCTTGCCATCTGTCTGCTGAGCGTCATCGACAATCCTCAAAAGGACGTTTACCTGGCGGGGCTTTTGCGCTCGCCTCTTTACGGCTTCAACCTGGACGAGCTTGCAAGGATAAGAAAAAGAGGGACCAAGGGTCTTTCACTTTACGACAATCTTTGCGAGGCGGCGGAGCGTGAGGAGGGTGAGATTGCCGAGAAAATACGATATTTTTCGGAAAAGCTGGCACTCTACCGTGAGCAGGCGAGAGTCCTGCCCGTTGATAAGCTGCTCAGATACCTTTATTTTGATACGGATATGCTGTCCTTTGCCACACCCGGACAGGAGGGTGAGGACAACTACGCCGTTCGCGAACGGCGCGCCAATCTGCTTGTGCTCTACGAGTACGCAAGGAACTTTGAGTCGGGCTCGTTTAAAGGACTTTACAGCTTTATCTGCTTCATCCGAGACACAATCGAGGCAAAGCAGACGGTGGAGCCTGCGGGGCGGAGCGGAGACAGCAACATCGTCAGCATAATGACCGTTCACTCATCAAAGGGACTTGAATTTCCCGTGTGCTTTATCACCTCCTGCGGAAGAAGCATGAATCGATCGGATTCAAGTGCGGTGGCTTTTTCACGGGAGATCGGCGTGTCCGCCTCCTTCCGCGATAAGACGGGACTGGCGGTGCTGCGTAATCCCGTTACAGAGGCAATAAAACAGCAAAATTCGCTGGAAGACAGCGAGGAGGAAATGCGCGTTCTTTACGTTGCCATGACCCGTGCCCGCGAAAGACTTTTCCTGGTCGGCTCGTACACGGGTGAAACCCGCTTCCGCAACATTGCGGAGCTGGCGCGAAATCCCCACCCCTACGGGGTCATGAACGCATCGACCTGGGATATATGGATCTCGGCGGCGCTGAGCGGAAAAGAGGGCTTGTGCTGTGTGCGCGACCTTGAGCCTTATGACGTTGAAGCTCCCGTCCCGCTTGAACGGAAGGAGAGTGAGACCGAGGCGGCCGACCCCGAAAAGATCGAAGAATACAAGCGTCTGTTCCTTGAAAGATTTAATTTCAAATATGACGACAGATTTGTTGGAGTTCCCGCGAAAATTTCTGTTTCAAGGCTTTATCCCGGTGTGCTTGACACCGCCGAGCGGGAGAGCGACGATCGTGAGATCGAAATTCCCGAGATAAAAGTTGCGCCCGCCTTCCTTTTGGATGACAGGGAGCGGGCAAACGGTGCCGACAGGGGAACTGCCACACACCTGTTTATGCAGTTCTGCGATTTTGAAAATGCTCGTCGATCAGGCGCGAGAGCAGAGGCTCAGAGGTTGGCGCACAAGGGCTTTATCTTCAAAGAAAGCATAGAGCTGATGAATTTTCGGCAGATTGATAGATTTTTTGAGAGCGGATTTTTCGCCTCTCTTTCAAGGGCGAGGAGGATCTGGCGTGAGCAGAGATTCAACCTGCTTCTGCCTGCATCGAAATTCACCGAGAGTAAGGAGACAGCAATGTCTCTGGGCGATACAAAGCTTGCCGTACAGGGTGTTATCGACCTTGTTTTTGAGAACGAAAACGGCGAGCTGATCCTTGCGGACTATAAGACCGACTATTTGACGCAGGAAGAAAAAGACGATACCGCTTTGGCGGTGAAAAAGCTGACGGAGCGTCACCGCGAACAGCTTTCCTACTACCGCGAGGCGGTGAAGAAGGTCTTCGGACGGGAACCGTCAAGGGTCTGCATCTATTCTCTGCCTCTGGGTGAGGCGGTGGACATTGACACCGACCAAATATAAAATAACGGCGAGCCCGCAGGCTCGCCGTTATTTTATTTGTGGATTATCTTGATGTTTTCGGGGAGGATTCCCGTGTACTCGTAAACGATCTCGTTTATCTGAGAGAGCTGGCTGTCGATCAGCGAATCGCTGTCCACCACGATGCTTGCCGTGCCGCCGCTGACTACCGCCACACAGGCGTCAAAGCCTTTTGAGATCACGAGGGATTCAATGTTCGATTCGTTTTCGATGTCGCGGGCGATCTGTGCGATCTCCTCTGCCGCCTTATCCTTTGCGGTCTGGTCGGCACTCTCGCTTTCAACTACGCTTGAGAGCACAGCCATAGCCTCCTCGCGTGCTCTTGTGCGATTCGCCTGGGAGACGGTGAAATAATCCGATTGAGAATCTTCCTTTTGGTCTGTATTGCCTGCCTGTACGTTCTGGGAGATCATGCCCGAGCTTTGGGAATAGTCAAAGCCCCCGTCGGCGGCGTTGTCGGTCATGACCCAGGCAAGAGTTACGGCGACTCCCACCGCCAGCACCGAGCCTGCAATAATAAAATTCTTTTTCTCGATCTTTTTGAAGAAATTCTTGGTTTTTTCCCATACTTTCTTGATTTCCATATTTGCCTCCGAAAAAATGATTTGTTAAATATTATGCGCGCGATCCTATTATTATTCCGACGGAAGCAGACGACCGTCGGTTACATTGCAGGGAATGCCGAAGATCTCCTCTGCGTAGCTTTCTATCTGTCTCGGATTTTTCAGCAGAGCGCCCGAGTGCAGGGTAATATCAATAGCCGTCAGGCGCAAGCCGCCGTCCTCCTCCGAAAACGAGCAGTCTACCGATACGTTCTTTTCCGAGATGCCGAATTTTTCGCATATGTGGACTTTAACGGCGCGATCGGTCTCCTCCTTCGTTTTGTCTGACAGATGCTCTGCCCAGACCGCTTGAAAATCCTGCGGTTCGGTCTGTACGGTGCTTGAAAAAAGTCCCGCGCCTGCCCGTATCCCGTCCACGAGAGATGAGATGGGGAGTACCGTTGCGCAAAGAAGCACCGCCGAGGTGAGAAAGGAAAAATATTTTTTCAGTGACCCGTTGCCCGGACAAAGGGCGCGGAAAAGCGAGGACGCCACCGAAACGGTAACAATGGAATAGAGGTAATGCTTCATTTTCTTCCTTTCAGACAGCCGCCGATATTCTCACAAAAAGCACCAGCGCGTATATGACCAGCACCGAGCAGATAGAGCAGACGGCGATAAGATACCCGTAAAAGCCTGTGGAGTCGCTTAAGATCGAGGCTTCCTTGGAGAGTCCCAGAAACGAGGCGCAGGACGAGCAGAGAGATAGAGAGATCCGCCCCAGAACAAGGGAAAGGAGGGTGGGTAAGAGCAGGGCGCAAATGATGATTATTGCACCTATCCCTACCGATGAGCGGAGATATTCGACCCCCGCCGACACGGTCCGCAGGGCCTCGCCCACCGTGCCGCCCACTACGGGAATAAATGTTCCTGCGGCGAATTTGGCGGTTCTTGACGCCACGGAATCCGCCTTTGCCGAAAGGAGAGTCTGCCCCGACATGACGGCGGAGATTATCAGCGCCATTAGCCCCAAAAGAAAGGTAAAAATCTTTTTTATGCCCTTTGCGACCCCGTCAAGTCCCGTGCGGTCGGAAAATGCTGACGCGGCGGCAAAGGCGGCACATCCCGAAAGCACGGGGAAAAGGGTCAGATAACAGAAATTTTCGCAGAAAATAATGAAGATCCCCAGCATGGAGGTCTCGCTGACCGCCGCCGTCACGTTTCCGCCCGATGCCAGAAGAACGCCTACCATGGGGATCATGGAATTGACTAAGGTGCAGAGCCTTTTGAGAAAATCCCCCACTGCCTGCGCCGCCGTCAGCTGCGGAGTGAGGATCGAGAGTAACAGCATGGCGTTTGTGCAGAAGGTCGCTCCGTCTCCCGCACCCTCGCTGCCGAAATTTTCCGAGAGTAATCGAAAGAGGGCAATGCCCACGAGAAGAGCGAGGTTTTGCAGAAGAAGCTTTTTTGCCGACGGCAGACTTGACATAAGGGCTTTTTTGATGAGAGAGATGATGCTTTGAGCGCTGAGTGCCTGACGTGCCGCTTCTCCCGATTCCTCGGGGTCCGGGGATAAAAGCCCGTCCGGAAGACCATCTGTGACCCCGTCGGGAACTCCCGACCGGTACAGGTCGAATTCGTCGGAATATTCGGTGGCAGAGCAGGGAATCGCCAGGAGAAAAAGCAGGGCGACGACGGAAAAGAGGGCTATAGATCTACGCACCGAGAAGCTCTCCAATCACCTGCAATATCTGCCTCAGAAAGGGAAGTGACAGCAGTATCAGCTCGGCCTTTCCCACCGCTTCCACCCCCGACGCCACCGAGGTCTCTCCGCAATCCCGACACACTGCCGAGCAGATGAAGGTCAGATAGGTGATGCCCAGAGCCTTGAGCATGGTCTCGCCGTAGCCCGTGCTCCCCGAGGCGTCCAGCTGAGTGCGTGCGAAGGTCAGGGCAGGGGAGAGTGCTCCCACCACCGCCGCCACTGCCGACACCGAGATTATCGCCCGCACGAACATGGCCGTGTCGCTCTTCAGCCCCTTGAGAGTCAGGAGCAGAGCGAGGCTGACGATGGCGATTCCGCAGGTCTTGAAGAGAAGTCCGCTCACAGTCCGAAAACCCCTCTGACCGTCTGAAAGAGGTTGCCCATCTCCCCCACCAGCATCAGCAGTACCACGATGATGCCTGCCACCGTCACCAGCGTTGCCTGCTCGTCTCTGCCGTTTTTGCTCAGTATCTGCACTGCCACCGACACTAAAATGCCCATGCCGGCGACCTTTAAAACAAGTGATACGTCCATAAGTCTAACGCCGACGTCCTTTCGCTGAATTTGGTGTCATATAAGAATGATGACCAGCGCCAACGCCGAGCAGATAAGCAGAGTGTAGGTCATTTTTCTCTTCTTGGGGAACAAGATCTGCGCGTCGTTTGCAAACTGAGACAGCTGCTCCGAGCAGAGGGCGCAGGACTTTACCTGCTCGCTCCGAAACCGTCTGCCGAGCTCGGCGGCAAAGGTGAAAAGCGTTCTTTTTTCTTCCTCATTTACAGCTAAATCGCAGCTGTCAAGGAACCTGACAAAGCTCTCGGTATCGGGGGCTGACGACCCGCAGGCGTGCAGCAGTGCGGGGTCTGTGCTTTTCAGAATTTCGGGAACTGGGGTGCTGAAATTCTCTATTTGCCGCCCCAGGCGCTCGGTGAGAGACGCAAAGGCCAGAAGCTGAGCCACCCTGCGCTTCTCTGCCGACACGATAGCCCCCGCCGCTATGATCGAGGCGGATACCGCCACAAAACAGCCCATGATCTTCAGTATCACGAAAGGCTCACTCCGCTCAGAGTGCATTTGCATCGCTCGTTTCCGCTTCGGCTGAGAAAGGCGACGGATGAGAAAACGCCGTGTCGGCAAAGCTCGACGATACCCGGTCTTTTCAGGGCGCTGTCGGGGCTTGACGCGTGGGCGGTTGCCAGGACGGATACTCCTGCTCCCACCGCTCCAAGAAGCGCGGAGCACTCCTCTTCGTTTCCGATCTCGTCGCAGACGATAAAGTCGGGGCACATGGTGCGAATGGCGATCTCGATCCCAGTTGCCCTGGGGTATCCGTCCAGAATATCTGCCGAGAGTCCGGGGGCTTCAAGACCGAAAGCAAGCTCACCGCGGCTGTCGATTACCGCCACTCGGTGCCCTGTGCCTGCCAGCGCCCGAGCCGTGTAGCGGAGAGCGGTGGTCTTGCCCACGCCGGGCGGAGAACAGATAAGCAGTCCTCCTGCGGCCGCCTCCGCAAGCTCGGGGTAGGGCGTGCCGACCCCGCTGAGCCGAAGGAGCTTTACGGGCAGACGAATATTAAGCGAGGTGACGTTTTGGAGTGCCGTTATCGCCTGCCCTTGGCAGACAGCGTGTCCGACCACGCCCACTCTGACCCCATCTTCTCCCCGAATGTAGCCTTGGCAAAGGGTCTCCCCGTGGGCGTAGACCGAGCCGCCGCAAAGCTCGAACAGTATCTCCTCCATTGCGGCGCGGTCGGGTACGTATTTGCCGCGCAGGGATCTTGAGCTTGTCTTGTATTCGGTAAATCTGTCCACTCTGAGTCTGATCTCCTCGAGTCTGTCCGGGGTCTGACCGATCAGCTCCCCGATCTCGCCCAAAACAGCCTCTGGGAGCACGGTTTTCAGGTATTTTGGAAGTGCTGTTTCGCTTTTTCTGTTGTCCGTGATCATCTTGTTCCGCCTTTCTTTTTTCTTTCACGATAAATCTATGAGGGACAGGCTGAGTTTATGCTACAGGGCAAAATAAAAACGACGGCAGATCGCCGTCGTTTTTTGCGTACGAGAAATGCTCGCCGCATATTATTTCTTAATGTCAAAAACTCTGACGTAGTCAACAAGGAAAGTGTCTCCCGCGCGGGCGGCATCAAGAGCCGCGGGGCGGTAGTTCTTACCTTCCTTTCTGTATCCGTTTACCTCAGTGGTGATCAGAATGAACTCGGGTATGTGAGAGACGTACTGATCAATGTGACCGTCTTCCTCGCCGTCAACGTAGAAGGTGTATCCGTTCTCGTCCCAGAGCATTCCGAAGGTGTGGAAGACCTCCTTGTCCAGAGCCTTGTCGCCCAGCTTTCCTCCGACTCTCACTTGAACGAGATCCTGTCCGTAGCCGCCTGTGATCGCGTTGTGGGGAGTCACCTCGCCGGGGTGGAAGGATTCCATAATATCAAGCTCGGTTCCCGTCATGGCAGGGTTATTGGATGCTCCGATGATGGGGGACTGTACCCAGAACGCGCTCCACCAGCCTTCCATCTGCTGAAGTCTGCAGCGGCACTCGAAATAGCCGTATTTCTTGGTGTAAAGACTGTCGCGGAGCTTGCCGATATTCCATTGGAGATCGTCATCTCCGAAGCAGTGGGTCTCTTTTATGGGTGCATCCATGTAATTGTAGCCTGTTTGAAGCTGTGAGGAAACTATTCGTCCGTCCTCCTCGAAAATTCTGAACACCGCGTTGCCTTTGCCGTCAAGCTCAACTCCGCTTTCGCTCCAGGCGTAGTGGCGGCGGTTCATCATGTGCATACGGTAGTCCCATTTTGTGCGGTCAAGCTCTTTTCCGTCAAACTCGTCGCTCCATACCAGCTCAAGGTCGTAACCGTCGGGCAAAAGACTGGGGGCGTGTCCGTCAACTATGTACTCTTTCATGCCAAAATCTCCTTATTTATGATTTTTTAACTTTGGAGTTACCCTTTGACCATAGTATATCACGCTCAAGGAAAAATGTATTTAGAAATCTTAACAATTTTTTTGCGAAATTTATACCGACGCCGTTTTTGAGGGGCGACGGTGTGATTTCGGGGCGGTAATAAGAAAAAAAGCCCCGTAATATAAATTGTTTGAATGATTGGTACAAAATGAGTTGTCGCCATTTGTCTAAATTTTACAATTCGTTTCTTCGAGCATGTAAAACGGGTATTTTGCTCTTGACAAAGTAATATTGCAAATGGTAGAATAAGCTATACAGAATTATCTGTAATTCTGTCAAAAAATCCATTACGAAAGGGATAAACACTATGAAGACAAACTTTAAGAAGATCGCGGTGATTTTCAGTCTGGTTGTTTTAATAGTTGCCGCTTTTGCGCTGGTTGCTTCCGCAGAGAAGGCAGACTTCACACCTCCTGCTGAATTCTCCGACATCACACCCGCAAACGGCTGGGTTCACATCGGCTCAAACACAGCCACAGCCGACGAGGACGGCGAGAACATCGAGCTTTACCGCGTTAATGCCGGCAATGCTTACCTGAACAAGGAAACGAAGACGATGGTATTCATCGGCGCAGGCTCCCCCACAGGTAACTACGGTGACTGGCTCGTAAAGGATACGGCAAACAAGCCCGGACAGATATATTATCTCGTTTACTGGGCATCCCTGAACTCCGAGATGGTTGAGCACGTAGAGTTCCGTACCTGCACCACCTTCAACAACCTCGGTTACGTTCTTCAGACATACAAGCATGTAAAGACCGTTAAGCTCAATCCCAACGCCATCGGCACAAACGGTACCAAGTCCGATACGGGTGCTTTCGTCGGCATGACCTCTCTTGAGACCGTGGGTCACGGTGAATGGGATGCTACGGGTAAGTTCACCCCCATCTCCTATAAAGAGGGCGTGGTTGACATGACCGGCTTTACTAAGCTGAGAGTTATACCCGGTCAAGGCGACCAGAAGGCGGCTTTGTATCACGGATATATGTTCTCCGGATGTGCTTCTATTAAGGAAGTAATCCTTCCTACGAATATGTCCGCATCCAACGCGGAATATACTCCTGCGGTTAACAACGGAACAAGCTGGGCAGCAGGTTCTACTCCTATTCAGGCTGCTGACGACGAGTTCGGCGGCGAATATGCAGGCGTGTTTGCAAAGTGCATGTTCCAGAACGCAGAGTCCCTTTCTAAGATCACCGTTCCCGAGGGATCAGTGCTTAAGGGATTTGAGGCCAAGGCTCTTGGCGGATGCGCGCTTCTTCGCTGCATCGACGTTAAGGGTACGGTTTCCCCCACTATCAAGATCGCGGCTGACGCATTCACAGGTGTTGCACACGGATGTATTATCCGCTGTGCAAATGCCGCTGACATTGAGGTTCTTAACGCTACTCTCACAGAGGCAGGTATAACAAACGTTATAGCTACCGATATGAGCGCTGAGCCTACTCCCGCTCCCAAGGTAACAAAGCTTCCCGCGGCTCCCTCTTGGAAAGAGTTTGATCCTGAAGGCGCAACGGCATACGGCTCCATGAAGAGCACCTATACAGACAACTGGTGGGCATACTATCAGGATACAAAGACTCTCAAGTTCTTTGCAAAGAAAACCTCCGGTTACAACGAAGTAGGTCAGCTGGGTCAGTGCGAGGACGGCGCAGGTTGGTCCGCATACAAGGAAGAGATCGAGCACGTCGTTATCGGTCCTTCTATCCACAAGCTTACAGCTGCTTTTGCACTTGGTATGACGAACCTCAAGGACATTGAGATGACGTCCGCTATTACTCAGGCTTCCGGTGTGTTTGAAGATAACTTCAACCTTACGACTATCTTCCTTACGGGTATGGAAAAGGTTGAGGGCCAGGCTATGCTCGCAAGTGCAAAGTCCAACTTCAAGCTTAACTTTACCGGCACAGCTATCAAGTCTATCCACATGGGCAGCTCCTCTTGGGCATATATCGGCAACATCACTGCCGGCCCCAAGACCGCTACACTTTACTTCGACGCTCCTTCGGATGCGATCGTTGCATTCTGTGAAGAGAACTATCTGAACGTAAGAGACTCCAGCGAAAAGTCCTTTGGCGAGTGGTACGTTGAGGTTCCCGAGGGACTGCCCTTCTGCGGCCCCACAGCGGTATTCGATTTCGAGGAGGCAACAGGTACACTTTACATTCTCGGTAAGGGTGCGGTTTCCGACGTTGCAAACTACTGGGGCGGCGGTTCC
>JAZODH010000057.1:0-27073 GCA_045596925.1 Eubacteriales bacterium | reverse complement strand
CTACACTTCCGGCAGAACAAAGAAGACCGCTCACTCTCTCTACGATGCAACAATATTTGCATTTATGAGCGGTATCGCAAACTCTCAGAACACAGACGCAGATAAGCTCTGGCCCGTTCTTGACAAGGGCGCGTTCTCTATTACAGACGGTGAGCAGAATGGCTTTGCCAGCGGTCTGTCCCTCAACGTGGTTTACAGCTTCACGGACGAGGACGGCAACGCAAATACGCCAAATACGTTCACATACTCCAACCTGCCTCTCCGTGCATGGATCTTCGGTGACCTTACCGCTGCTGGCGCTCTTAAGGATACATCCGCGGCAAACAGACTTGAGGAAACCAGCACCACAAACATAGTTTGGTCTCTTCTTACCGATACCATGGCCGACGGAACCGTTGAGCTTGTAGCGGTTTACCGCCGTGCTCCCGGTATAGCTGAAGACGCTGTGGCAACGCTTCCTCAGATCAAAGACCGTGGATCGAGAGGTGGATTTGCACCCTTCAGCAGTGAATACTTTACTCCGGGTACCGGTACTCCCCCTACTGGCACTGAAGGTTTTGACAAGCAGGCAACGATATACAGCCCCATTCTGACCGAGGCTAACGAAAATAAGATCAAGACCCTCGTTATTGACTACGGTGTAAATGCTTTTGCGGCTTCCTCTCTGGAAAATACCACCGTAAGCACTCTTGAAACCATCGTATATCCCGAGGGAATGACCGCTTCGCACGACTACCTGTTGGCATATAACTATTACGTTAATAATATGGTATACGCTACTTCCGATAACAAGACGTATCTGACAGCAGAGACTCAGGCAGATGAGTTTGGCGGTATCATAGACCTGTCAGGTCTGGAGTCCATATCTCTCCACCAGGCTTTCGTAAACGCGAGAGCGGTTGAGAATATTATTCTTCCCGAGAACGTCAGAAGCACGACCGGAGTTCAGTACACATTCACTAACGATGACGGAAAAAATAGCCAGTTTAAGCGAGTATGGACGGTAAGAGAACTTACGGATGGAATCTATTACGTTCCTCCGGCTGGGACTATTGACTTGACGGGCGCAAAAAATCTGGTTTCCTTCTGTAGTAATGCCTTTTATGGCGTTCCTGCATCGACTATCCTTATGCCCGCGTCCTTCCAGGGTGTGGCTAATGCATCCATGAAAAACGCTGCTGTTGATGGAAAGAATGCTACAAATACAAGAGTATTTGGTGATGGCGTTTCGCATACTATCGTTCTCGCTGATCCCACGGCTCTTACTCTTGCATACGTAAACGGACAGAACGGCGGACTTATTGCATACTACGATACGCTCCACACGCGCACAGACGGCCATGCGGACAACGTTGACAAGATCCAGGTCACTTGCACAGTTGACGGCCAGACCATGACAAAGACACTCGCCGCGTGGGAGGCTTACTTTGAGGGAGAAGCTGATGAGGAGGAGACTACTAATATAACTCCTCTCGACTACAAAAGAGGCGTTAACGTAAACGGCCTCGAGGATCCCAATAACGGTTCAAAGCTTAATGCTGCTCCCGCTCTTCTGACAAGTGAGAGCACATACACGAACATTGTTTCTCAAGGATTTGATCACGTAAGAATTCCCGTGCCCTTCAATCTGTACTATAATTCCAGCACCGGTCAGTTTGGAAACTATAGAGGCAAGGACTATATGTCAACTGTTGATACTGCTATAGAAATGGCGATATCAAAGGGGTTGGGTGTTATGCTCGACTTCCACGGTTGGTATGAGATCGATCCTACCAACGCAGATCACACGGCGCTGTTCAAGGCTTGCTGGCAGCTCGTTGCCGAGCGTTATAAGGACTACGGCCCGGAGCTTATGTTCGAGCTGATGAACGAGCCTTATTTCGGCGGTGGGAAACTCCCCGGCTCAACGTCTACTCTTATCAACTTCCAGATGGAGGTTGTTCAGATGATCCGTGCAACAGGCGGCAATAACGAAAAGCGTCTCATTCTCATCGCAGGACCCGACTCCAACCAGCCATGGAAGCTTCCCGAAGTCAACATCACTTTGGGTGACCCCAATCTGGTTATGGTAGTTCATATCTACAACCCCGGTGAGTTTACTCATCAGGGAGAGAGCTGGGCAGGACAAACGTCAGGCAAGGTTGCTCTTACCGAAGAGCACATGAGCACCCACAGATGGAACCTTAATGAGGTCAAAAAGTTTATTGACAGAACAGGTATGCGCGTCGTTATCAATGAGATAGGAATGAACGTTGTGCTTGCGGATCGGAATGATACTGATAGGTATGTAAGAACCGCGGCTCAGTTCTGCGACGAAAATAATATCCCTCTCACTTGGTGGGGATATGATAGCGGAAATTTTGCTCTCTACTCCGGCGGTGCTTGGAGAACCTTTGTTCTTGACGCAATATTCGACAGATAATAAAGGGAGGTAAATAAAAATGAAAAATTATGCAGCTCCTGAAATCGAAGTAATTAAGGCTGACGCACTTGAAGTGCTCGATCAGTCCATTGGTAGCGGAGACATTGACGTCAACGTAAAAGACGGATTCTTCTTCTAAGATAAAGCAAAATAAAACAGATATCCCCGCCCACAAGGGCGGGGATATCTGTTTTATTATTTCTTTACGAGCTCAAGCTCTTTTACTGCAAAATACTCCATGGGGCTTCCTTGGCCGATGATCGAAACTGCGAACATTTCGCAAGTCTCAAGCATCGTCTCGTCTACCGTCAGAGTGATGGTGTAATCCTTCCAGCCGGTGGAAATTGACAGGCCGTTGGCTTTTTTTGTGTAATTATAAAATGTGTCGTATTTCCACGATGCGTCAAGTCCGCCCGAGGTCGCGCCTCTTGCGCGGAACGTGAATTCATATTTTCCTGCGCCGTATTTTCTTATCTCCTCGGTGAACATGATAGAAAATCCGCCGGTGTAGTAGTTACGCAGATCGTAGAGGTAGTAAACGTAATCGCCGTCGTTGTCCTCGGTGACCATGTCTACCTTATAGGCAGCGGCCTCGCAGATCTGCGGAAGCACGCCGTCGTCGGGCAAGAGCAGGTTTTCGCCGTTGTAAACGGGGGTCAGGTAAAGGTTGCCGTCCTTGATCTCGAAATTCTCAATAGCACCCGCTTCCAAAAGCGCCTCGGGTGAGGAGTAGGGTATGCCGCGATCTACCGTCTCGGGCTGTTTTTCGGAGCGAAGGTGTGAAAGAATTTCTTCTGTGGGAAGAAGGAAGGCAAGGTCGTCTTCTACCAAGATCTCGTTTTCAAGTCCCAGGAGGTAGGAGCCGATGTAAACGCGGTTTATACCTTTGTGGTCGACTTGGTGGATGATACGCTCAACGGGGGTGTACGTTCCGTCGTTTGTAAAGGTCAGAGTGTTATTATAATCGCCGTCGATTGTTACCTGATTTACGTCGATTATGACCTCACCGCCGATGTAGAGGTTGTTGAAGGTCAGGTGGTAATTGTCGGTAAAGATATCGTTTGCGTTGGTGAACTGCACCAGAAGATCGACGTATCCGGTGAAGTTGTTCTTGTGGGGGTTGGTAACGCCCGTCATGTGAGGCAGGGAAAGGCCGTCAAAGAGAATCGTCTTTTTCAGCGTTCCCATGTTTCCGCCCTGGAAGAAGCGGTTGACGTTCAGGCAGTCCACGCAGTCCAGGTTTTTATAGCTTATCTCGACCTGTCTTTCCTTTGCGCCGCCGTTGTAGCGGTTATTGATGATGCCGTCGTTGGAGCGGAACACGTAAATGTCTTCAAAAAAGAGGTTTACAGAATCGTTCTGGGGGAAGAGCGCCGCGCAGGTGGTACCAAGTGCAATGTCGCGATAGACGTGGTTTTCGGCGCCGCTTGAAACGATGGCGTTATCGCCGCAGTAGATCCAGCAGTGCTCAAAGGTGGAATTTTTGCCGCCTGCGGTAATGCCGTCGGTGGTCATCATGGAGGAGAGCGCTTTGTAGTTTCTGACCGTGACGTTCGAGCCGGTCATCAGGTTAAAGCAGCGCGCGTCCATGAGAATAGGGCCGTCAAATACGCCGCCGTCCGAGTAGAGCTGGCAGAGCATGATGCCGTGGGTTTCGGTGCCGCCGACGCGAATGTCGAGCTTGTAGATGTTTTCGAATGCGTCAAGGATAATTCCGCGCCCGGTGATCTTGGACTTGGCGCCGCGCATGTCTATTCGGCCGTTCAGAACTGCGCCGGGAGCGATGTAAAGGTGGGTGTTTTCCTCTGTTGAGTAGAGGATTCCGCCGTCTACGTCGTGCCAGCCCTCTATCCAAATGGTGTTGGGGTCGTTCTTTGCGGGAATGTCCCCGGGATACTCAGGCAGGTCGGCAAATACTGACAGAATGGAATTATCATCGTCATCAAGACGGATCCCGAAGTAATCGGGTTCGTCAAGGTATACCGAGATGGTGCCGCCGTTATATTCCGTTTTGAAATTCTTTGCGGATGGGAGCACCGAATAATACTCGAAATCCCGATTGACCTTGATGTCGATTCTCACCTGCTTGCCCGAAAAGGCAAACTGGGAAAAGCGTCTGTAAAGGTCGCCGCCGACCGAGCGGTCTGAGACCTCGTATTCCATGGTGTGGTTGTAGACGGGAATAGCGTGAGTCTGCGTGCCTTGGGTGACCGTCACCTTGTAATCGTAGTTCCTGTGTATCTGCTCCGGCAGCTCGGGATAGATCACAAGCTGCTCCTGCGCGTAAAATTCCTCTTTTGAGGGAAGGTCGTCTTCTTGGCCGCCCGGGTTTGCAGGGTCGGTATCAATAGGCTTTGAGGTGTCGGGTGTGCTCTCGGTCGTCCCGTCCCCGTTAACGTCGATATTGGCAGGGGGATCCTTCTCCTGCTTTCCGCAGGCGAAAAGAGAAAGTGCTGTGATTGCTGATAAAACAAGGCAAAGCAGTACCTTTATTGTTGTGTTTTTCATTCGCTATCCTCCGTAAAATTCATTGTTTTTTGGCAAGTTCAAGGTCCTTCACGGCGAAGTAATCAAATGCCGTTCCCGTTCCTTTGACCGAAAAGGCAAAAAGCTCGCTTTCAAGCATTTCCTCGGTCACCTTAAGAGTGATCGAGACATCCTTCCAGGTTGAGGAGGCTGTGACCGATGTCGCTTGCTTTGTATAGCTGACGGGCGTATCGTATCTCCAGGTGCAGAGCAGCGGAACGGACGAGGAAGCCCTCAGTCTGAAAGAAAATTCATATTCACCCGCGCCGTATTTCTTTATCTCCTCGGCAAACATAATATTGAAGCCGGAGGAATAATAGCCTTCCGCTTTGTTGCTGTAGAAGCTGTAAGTGTAATCTCCGTCCTCGCCCTCGATCACCATGTCGACCTGGTAACTGGGATTTTCGGTTATCCGGCTGTTTTCGATATGGTCGGGGCCTATAAGATTTTCCCCGGAGTAAACGGGTACGAGATAAAGGGTGCCGTTCTTTATATCGGCACTCGCGGCGGCACCCGCGGTGGTCAGATCCTTTGCGTTTACATATGCGACACTGTTTTTATCGACCGTCTCAAAGGTCTTGTCACAGCGGAGCATCCGGGCGATCTCTTCTGCGGGGAGCAGGAAATCGTCGCCGTCCTGCAAAATATCCTTTTCAAAGCTTTGCAGGAAGCTGCCGATATAAACCTTTCCTTGAGCCGTGTATCCCACCTCGTAGATCGTGCGTTCGACAGGGGTGTACTTTCCGTCGTTTGTGAAGTTCAGTGTGTTTTTGTATTCCGTGCCCGACAGGCTTGCCTGTTCCGCGCTCGTCACGGGCTTGCCGTCAACGTACACGTTGTGCAGATTCAGGGTGTAATTTTCCGTAAAGATGTTGTTGGGGTTGGTGAACTGGACCAGGAAGCCCTTGTCCGTCTTTGTTTTGCTTGCGTGGGGGTCGGTAACGCCCGAAAGGGTGGGCAGGGAAACGCCGTCGAAGCGGATAGTCTTTTCAAGCGTACCCATATTTCCGCCCTGATAGAAGCGGGGGACGTTTATGCAGTCCATACAGTCGAGATTTTTGATGGTAAGAGAGATATCTCTCTCCTTTGCACCGCTGTTGTAGCGGTTGTTGATAACGCCGTCGTTGGTGCGGAAGATATAAATTCCTTCAAGGCTGACGTTGACCGTGCTGAGCTGTGGGAAGACAGCCGCGCAGGTGGTGCCGATGGTAATGTCGCTGTAGGTCTGGTTTCTTGCACCGCTGATGACCAGGGCGTTGTCGCCGCAATAGATCCAGCAATGCTCAAAGGTGCTGTCGGCTGAGCTTGCCGTAATTCCGTCAGAGCACATCATGGTGGAGAGTGCCTTATAGTTTCTGACGGTGATATTCTTTGAGGAGGTGATCAGATTGAACCCGCGGGCATCCACGATGACAGGGCCGTCATATAGGCTGCCTTCGCCTGCCAGCGTGCAGAGCTTGGTGTCCTTTGAAAGCGGGGCTTCGATGAGAATATCGTAGTTGTAAAAATCCGTGAAAGGGTCGAGAATTATTCCTCGACCGATGACAGAGGAATTTGCACCTGTGAGTTTGACGCGGGCGTTGAGGACCGCTCCGGGGGCTATGTAAACGGTGGTGTTTTCCTCTCCAATTATAAGAAGACCCGTGTCGGTCTCGTACCAATCGTCAACGTACAGGACGTTGTCACCGTTCTTTGAAGGGATGTCCTCAGGATATTCGGGCAGGTCGGCAAAGACGGAAATTATCGAGTTGTCATCGTCGTCCAGACGGATGCCGAAATAGTCAGGCTCGTCCAGGTATACCGAGATCACGCCGTCACGGAAGGAGGTTTCAAAGTTCTTTGCGGAGGGGATCACCGAATAGTATTCAAAATCGCGGTTGACCTTAATATCGATCCTCACCTGCTCGCCCGAAAATGCAAACTGTGAGAAACGGCGGTAAAGGTCGCCGCCGATAGAGCGGTCCTCGGCGTCGTATTCCATTGCGTGATTGTAAACGGGAATTTGTGCGGTCTTGTCTCCCTGGGTGACGGTCACCTTGTAGTCAAAGTTTCTGATGATCCCGTCGGGGAGCTCACGGTAGATAATCAACTGTTTTTGTGCGTAAAATTCCTCCCTTGAAAGCCCCTCGTAGGGGGATTTGCCGTCGTCGGGAGGTGTTGTCCCGTCTGTGTGGTCGGGGGACGTGTCGCCCGTTTCATGTCCGTCGTCGCCCTTGTTGTCGGGGGGAACAACGTCAAGTGTTCCGTTGCTCTTGCTGTCGCTATCGTAGGGAGCGCTTGCGGGATTTTTTTCGCAGGCGAAAAGGAAAACCGTCACTAAAGCCGTCAAAACCAGGCAAAGCAGAACTCTGCGGGTGTTCTTCTTCATTTTTTTCTCCTATTTACCGAAAAAATGTTAAAAACATTTTACCATACGCTAAAAAACCTGTCAATACGGCATATTAGACAAAAATTCAGCGTGAGTTTTTATGTATCACATGAGGCAGAGAATGCATAAAATGGAGGTAGAAGTTAATTGAAAGGTAAGCCCCACTTGAGGGCGAGGATTTTATTATGATTCTTGACAGAAATGCGCTCAACAAGCTTCTTTCTATGAGTGACAGTCGGCTGAAGGCGGTGATGGAACGGCTGGCGGCAGATTCGGGGCTTGATCTTTCGACCCTGAACATTTCTCCCGACGACATTGCGTCGGTGAGATCGGCTCTGTCCGGGGCTTCCGACCACGAGCTTGAAAAGGTGGCGGAGCAGTTCGCACAAAGCAGGAAAAAGGAGGGGGAGATTTGAGCGAGGAGAAGAGATCGCCTATTGAGGAGGCTTTGGCAGCTTTGCAGTCAAATCCTGAGCTGATCACAAAAATTGCCGATGCCATCGGCATGGAATCCCCTGTTCAGGCAAGGGAATCACCTGAGACCGAGCAGGGCTCGCCCGAGCTCAAGTCGACGTCCACGGGCGGCAAAATTCCCGACGGACTTCTTGATAAATTGCCACAGGTCCTGTCGGCTCTCGGACAGTCGGGCGGGTCGCTCGGTGGCGGAGCAGGGAAGCTGAATCTGAGCGCACTTATGGGCGACCCGAAAAAGACTGCACTTTTACGCGCACTTTGTCCTTATCTGAGTTCTGCCCGGCGTGAGACGGCGGAAACGATCCTGCGGCTGTGGTCGGTAGGGGACGTTCTGAAAGGACTTTAAGGAGGGGGACAGATGTATAGTCGAAGCTATAATAAAAACACGCCCTTCACCGTGCCTCGTCAGTATAGCGGAGTGGCCTTTTCAAGACCTCGTGAGAGCGAGGGCGCAAAGATCCAGCCGTCGCCGACAAAGCCGCCTGTGACCTACTCGCACGAGGCCGGTACGCGTCTCTACTCTCCCGGCGACCTGCCAAAGGTGAAGGTCTCCCTGCCGCCCCGAGATGAGAGGGAGGAAAGGGCACCCGAGAGGACCGAGGAATGGTCGTCCGAGAGGGCCAAGGAATGGGGGCCCGAGAAGATCGAGGAAAGGGTGTCCGAGGATACCGAGGAAAGCGCGCTTCCGGTGCGTCCCGAGAAGCGACCGTCCCTTTTGACCTCTCTGGGATCGCTTGGAGACGACACTATAATGCTTATTGCGCTCATACTGCTACTTTCGGGCTGTGAGGACGCAGGCGATACGGTGATATTACTTATTTTACTGCTGGTGTTGGGGTGAAAAACAAAACGCACAGCCAAGGCTTTGTGTCCTTGGCGGTGCGTTTTATCTTTGTTAAAAATCTATTGAGCGCGTCTGACTTGGTAGTTCTCCCGTTTCTTTTTTGTAGCAACGGCAAAAATATCCCAAGTTGGCAAATCCCGATGCGTATGCCGCCTCTGCAACTGTGCAGTTTCCCTGTGTGATCAAAGCTCGAGCATGATTTATGCGAAGACGTGTGCGGTATTTTACGGGTGGAAGTCCGTATTGCTCGGAAAAAAGCTCACGGAATGAGCTTGTGCTTATATTGCATGCCTGAGCCAGCTGAGATATAGGAATATCCTCTGTGTAATGCTCATGCAACATTTTGACTCCGGGGGTGATATTTGCAAATTTTGGCTTCAGGGGCGCCTGTGTCAAAAGCCTGTCGCAAGAAAACAGCTCGGAAAGGAGGCTGAAAAAATAAGCCTTTTTCTTAAACATACCCGAAGCATTTTCGCCGGCGGCGCAAAGCTGAACCTTTTTGAATAGCTCTTTTATCTTGAGATCTTCACTCGCGTGTGAAAAAAGAAATACGTCATCTGATAGGGTTACCGTCTCGCCCGAGGGGGTGAACAGTTGGAAATTCAGCAGTATAAAGGAGTTTTCCTTCTCTGTGTAACGCAAGGTGTAGATGCTTTCACGGGGTATAAGCAGAACGTCCCCTGCCATGCCTGTCAGATCCTTTTTTTCTGTCCGTGAAAATCTGGCCCTGCCTTTTTCCACGAGCAAAAGCCCGTGTGAAGGGCGTCCTACCTTTCGGCTGACCGTGGTGCCCGCGCATCTGACGCCGGAATGGACGTTCAAATGGCTGACACAGAGATCTTGCATCGCAATAGTGGGAAAAAATTGCTCAATCATCGTTTACTCCTTTCAGCCCGTTTGTTCTCACCAGCACTTTTTGAAGCACCGATTCGCAGTAACTGCACTCGTGGCATTGCTTTTTGCAGGTAGAGGTCCTTTCAAACCAATCCACGGGGAAGGCTTGATTATCTATTATGCATGGTGAGATCGCAGGACCGAATCCGGGCTCAAAGAGGTCGAGTGTGTTGCCGTAGTGATAGCCGCGTGCGTACGCACCTATGACAAGCCCCGGCAGGGCGTGGGTTCGGGTGGCGAGTTTGACCATGTCGAACAGTTCCTCATAATTATGTAGATCCTCGGGGCGGATCCACGTGTTTTGCAAAAGCATTATCCAATTATTTTGATCTTTCAGCGCGTGCCAGCAGACGTAAGGGCTGAAGCTCTTTATGTTATTCACCTCACAGACCTGTGCTTCATGGGAGACCAGGTTGTCGTGAAATGTCTGACCCGAGCAATTTGCAAAGCATCCGCTGTTGGCAAGAAGTATCAGCTTCTTGCCGTTTGCGTCAGCCCAAGCCTTGAGTTTTTTCAAGTGGTTAAGGTTACGGTTCAATTCCCTTTGAACGTGGAAGGAGTCGAACAAGTGGGATACGTATTGCATGCCCTTGACCGTTCCGATCCTCATGTTCACCGAGGCGCGTATCTCAATGTGCGGAAAATGCCTTTTCACGGTGTGGGCGACCGCAAGTGAAGCGGTCGTAATAATGTCAACGCCGTCCACCGCGATCTCCAGGTGCTCTATTACCGAAATCACCGTATTTGCCAGCTTCTCGGACATGGAGTATTCACCGTAGCAGTTGCTGTTAAGAAGCAGGTCGAGCTTTATGCCCATTGATTTGATCTTGCAAAGCTCCTCCTCCAGGCGCGCCTGAGCCGTCCAGTCCGTGTGCCCGTGGATAGTGGCGATGCCCGCCCGTCCTGTGGGGATATCCAGCCAGGGGAAAAACACTTCGGATATGTGATCACGATAGTCGGCCACGATAGAGGAAAACAGCTCCTCGCCGTCTTCATATAGCTGGAATCCTACGGCAAATTTCATGGATTGTCTCCTTTCAGTCTGCGTCAAATATGTCTTTTTTCTTTTTTTCGTTGGGCGACCCTGTTCCCTCATAAGAACATACGTATTCCGTTTGTGCTTCCTGTGCGAGCCCCTCCGCCGACCAGTCTACAGTCCAGGGCTTTTTTGTGCGGAACGGAGAATGGAATTTGTTTTTTAGCACTCCGCGGCTCTCAAGGCTTATCATGCAAGCGCGGGTACAGCCCTTAGCACCGCAGACAGCCTGTCCGCTGTTGTAAAGATTTTGGGGCTTATGATTGAAAGGGGAAATGTGTGACGGCTTGTATCCCTTGGTCACTGCAAAGTAATCGCCGGGTTCTCCATCCTCAGCCTTTTGCGCACCGACGAATGCTCGGTTGCACCCATCCATATCAACGTCCGCCCATTCAAGCATCTTGCCGTTGACGTTGGCTTTTACAGTCCTGTCTGCGGGGATGCAGCCGCCGGGGCACTCACGAACGCAAGCCATGCAACGATTGCAAAGGGTGCCGGGTTCCATTATGGGATCCGGCTCAAGCTCAAGCTCCGTGATAATTATTCCCACCCGGACACGGGGGCCAAATTCGGGTGTCAGGAGCATTTTTGAATATCCGATCTCGCCCAGCCCGCAGAGGTAAGCCGCGATTCGCAGGTTTACCATAACGTCGGGTGCGGCCTTCCCCGGTTCCACAGGGCGTGAATAGTTTTCTTTAAGATATCCCTTGGTGTCAATGGCGCGCCAGTCGCTCTGGTGACCCATGGGAACAGCCTCATATCCCTCGTCCTCAATCATTTTTGCGAGATTAATAACGGTCATGGGCATGTATAGGTATGTGATTCCACCGTAGCCCATAGCGGAATAGTTTGAGAAGTACGTTCCCTCTTCGATGCCGCGGAGCGAGCCGCGCATGACGCGGAAACCCATAGCGATAATTGATTTTGCCCGCGGCATTATTTGCTTGGGGTCCATTTGCAAAGGCGCGGTCGACCAGCGGTCGATGGAGCCGATGCCGACGATATCAGCACCTAAGCGTTTTGCCGCCGCTTTGATTTCCTGTGATGTGATCATGATACCATATCCTTTCTTTCTTCGCAATAGGAGATTGCAGATTCAAATAAATGATATCATGACAAAACGCCTCGCACAAGTGCCGTTTTGACAAGGAATTTACACTTTTCGCCAGAAATAAAAAAACAAAAACCACTCATGGGGAGTGGTTTTTGTTTTTTATCAGAATCCAAAGGGATTATTGGGATCTGTGGGAGTGTCGCTGTCGAGTTCAGGGTTTTCTGCTTCCTGCTCCGCAGCCTTTTTTGCGTTTTTCTCCGCCTGATCGCGGTTTTCCTTTTCGCTCTCGCGCTTTTTTTCCTCGGCGATCTTTACGATGTCCTCCTCGGTGGCACCCTCCTGCATAGCGGCCTCAAACTGGTCGCGGTCCATGGATTCGTGACGATAAAGGAACTCTGCAACGAAGTGGAGCTTGTCGATGTGCTCCTGCAAGTATGTCTTGCACTTTGCGTAAGCCTCGTCGATGATAGCGCGGACCTCGTCGTCGATCTGTGCCGCGGTCTTTTCGGAATAGTTCTTGCCCGAGCTGAAATCACGTCCCAGGAAGACCTCGCCGCTTGAATGCTCGTTGCCGTAAAGCACCGTGCCAAGACGGCTCATGCCGTAGCGCTCGACCATGGCGCGTGCGATCTTGGTTGCGTGGCTGATGTCACTTGATGCGCCTGTTGAAATGTCGTCAAGCACCAGCTCCTCGGCAATACGACCGCCCAAGGAAACGATGATATTTCCTATCATCTCGCTTCTGGTCTGCACCATTCTGTCCTCCTCGGGGACACGGACGGTCACGCCGCCCGCCGAGCCTGCGGGGATAATTGTAATAAGCTTTACGGGGTCGGACGTAGGGCAGAAGTAAGCGGCAATGGCGTGACCTGCCTCGTGGTAAGCGCAGAGCTTGTTGTCCTTTTCCCGTCTTTGCTTGTTCTTTTTCTGAGGACCCATGAGGGATTTCATATACGCGTCCTCGATCTCGTCCATACCGATGAGATCCTTTCCGCGGCGAGCAGCTAAGAGCGCCGCCTCGTTGAGAAGATTTGCAAGATCTGCGCCCGTAAATCCTACGGTGCTCTGAGCTATCTTCTTGAAATCAACCGTTGCCTCAAGGGGCTTATCCTTTGCGTGGACGCGGAGGATTTCCTCACGTCCCTTGATGTCGGGGTAGTTTACCGTCACCTGGCGGTCAAAACGACCGGGACGGAGAAGCGCGGGGTCAAGAATATCGGGACGGTTCGTTGCGGCAATAACGATGATTCCTTCGTTTGAGCCAAATCCGTCCATCTCGACCAGAAGCTGGTTGAGCGTCTGCTCACGCTCGTCATGACCGCCGCCGAGACCCGCTCCGCGGTGACGACCCACGGCGTCGATCTCGTCGATAAAGATAATGCTTGCGGGGGCCTTCTTTGCGGTATCAAACAGGTCGCGGACACGGGAAGCGCCCACACCTACGTACATCTCAACAAAATCCGAGCCGGAAATCGAGAAGAAGGGGACATCCGCCTCACCCGCAACTGCCTTTGCCAGCAGGGTCTTACCCGTACCGGGAGGGCCTACGAGCAGGATTCCGTGAGGAATACGGGCGCCAAGCTTTGAATAGTGCTTGGGGTTTTTCAGGAACTCAACGACCTCCTGCAGCTCTTCCTTTTCCTCGTCGGCACCCGCCACGTCGGAAAAGAGCACCTTTTTCTTCTCGGACGAGCCCATCTTAACTCTTGCCCGACCGAATCCACCCATCTTGCCGGCCCCGCCCTTGCCGCCCACGGCGGAATTCATAATGAATATCCAAAGGACGATGAATACGATAATGATGATCGCATAGGGAAGCAGAGAGACCCACCAGGGGTAAACGGTGGCAGGCTCGTATTCGTAGCGCAGGAGCGTTCCTGCATCCAGCTGTGCGCTGATGGTCTCGCCCAGATCGTTATAGAACAGGTTGAGGCTGCTCAGCTGATACACGGCCTTGGTGTCGTCAGCCATGGTCATGTAAAGCTCAAGGTCCTCGCTGACGGTAAATTCCTTTACCTGCTCATCGCGGAAGAGCGTAATGACCTCGCTGTAATTTTCCAGCACCTTGACCTCGCCCTGCGCGTCGCGGAAGATTCCCGAGACTGCCAGGAGCACGGCGCCGATCAGAAGAACGTAAAAAAGTATGACTTTAAATTTGCTTTTCATTTTTCAGTGGTAATCCTCCGAATCAGTTTTTGACATATTCGGGGCGAAGCACGCCCACAAAGGGCAGAGCCCTGTATTTTTCATCATAATCCAGCCCGAATCCGATCACAAACTTGTCGGGGATGACCTTGCCCACGTAGTCGGCGTTGAAGTTCACCTCACGGCGGGAGGGCTTGTCAAGCAGGGTGCAGGTACGCACCGAGTGAGCTCCTTTAAGCTTGAGGTACTCGGTAAGATGGGACAGCGTTCTTCCGCTGTCAATGATGTCTTCAACGATGACGATGTCGATGTCCTCAAGGTCGGGACGGTGCAGGTCAAGCAGAATGTTTATCTTACCCGCGCTGGTAGTTCCCGCGCCGTAGGAGGAGACCTTCATAAAATCTATCTCCACGGGAATGGTGATCTTTTTCATCAGCTCGCCCATAAAGACTACCGAGCCCTTGAGAATACAAAGCAGGAGCAGTTTTTTCTGAGAGCCGGCATAGTCACGGCTGATGTCCGCCGCGATCTTTGAGCAGATGCCGTCGATCTCCTGCTCGTCTATAAGTATTTCCTGAATAAATTCGTTCATGATAAAGTCCTTTTTGTTTTAGAAATCGTTTTGTTGCGTTCCGAGAGCGGAAAGGGTAATGGATTTTTCGTTGTTTTCGGCTTTTGCTCCGTCACGCAGGGCGACGCCGGGTATCCACAGGACACCCTCGCCGTCGCATACGACGGGGAGCGTTTCGCGGGTCTTAAGGGGGATTTTCTGCTCGGACATGAGCTTTCTCACGTCCTTTGAGATGCCGCCTCGCCTGATCCTGTCGCCGGGGAGACGGGGTCTGCAGAAAAGATTCCCTACAATTTTATCAGATGACAAAGTCACTTGTGTAAATAAGGTGTAAATATTTTCCTTTTGAGTCTGATTTTCCTGCGAGGGATCTGAGAAATTTGTGTGAATACGCAAAAGATAACCGCCCGCAACGACGTTATCACCCTCGCACAGAGGGATCTCGGCGTTTTTTTCGGTGTTTTTGCTTTTCGGCTGGGCATTTCTGAAAACAAGTCGGTCAAAATCTATCACCGCCTCGATCTGGTCGGGCAGGGAGAGAGAGGAATGGGGCTTGCCCTCGGAGATCAGCCTTGCAAGCGCCTCAAAATGCACGTATTCTGCCATAGTGTCGGTCACTTCTGCCATCATTTTGTCCAGGACTCGGCGTAAAAGAGCGGGGTGCAGTGCGCATAAATGCTCAACCTTGTTAAAATCGGGGTTGCCCATGTACTTTTCCGCTTCGCCGTCAATAAAATCGCAGTCACTTGCCAGAAGTGATGACAGCCGTGAGGCGGAGGAATAGACCGAGGGATTTATTTCCTTCAGTTGAGGAATGACGTTCAGCCTTATTCTGTTTCGGGCGTAAACGTCCTGAGAATTGGTGCTGTCACAGACATATTTTATGTCAAATTGACGGCAGATATCAAGAATTTCTTCTTTTTTAATTGAAAGAATGGGACGCAGGGCGGTTTTGCCGTTCTCAAGCTCCCTTTTTTCGGGGATTCCGCGCAATCCTTTTGCGCCACTTCCGCGAGTGAGACGGAAAAGCAGAGTTTCCAGGTTGTCGTCGGCGTTGTGGGCGGTGACCAGAGCCTCGATGTCTTCTTTTTCCATAATTTCGCGGAAAAATTCGTATCTGACCTCTCTTGCCGTCTCCTCAAGTCCCTTTTTTTGCTCTTTTGCAATAGCAGGCACGTCCGCGTCAAGCACGAAGCACTCCACTCCCGCAATTTTCGCGCTTTCGACGCAAAAATCCCGATCACGCAAAGCCTCCTCGTCGCGGATGGAGTGGTTTACGTGGGCGGCGTAAAGCTTTACGCCGTTTTCCTTGCACCATGCACATAGCAGGTGCAGAAGCAGGGAGGAATCCGCGCCTCCGGAATACGCGAGAAGCAAGGAAGCGGGCTTTCTGCCCAAAATTTTATCGGGAGACTTAAAGCCCGCGATGCTCAAGGGGTTAATTTCCGGGTACATTTTCGTCCTCTGCCAGATTGCGGAACTTTGTGAACTTGCCTATCCAGCCCATCTTCACGTTTGTGGTGGAGCCGTGGCGGTTCTTTGCGATAATGACCTCGGCGGTGTTTGGACCGTCGTCGCTCTTTTCGTCGTCCCGCTTGTAGTATTCGTCGCGGTAGAGGAAGAGAACTATATCCGCGTCCTGCTCGATAGCACCCGATTCACGCAGGTCACTCAGCATAGGACGCTTGTCGGTACGTCCTTCCGCACCACGGGAGAGCTGTGCACAGCAGATAACGGGGACGTTAAATTCCTTTGCCATGAGCTTTAGGCTTCTCGAAATTGCCGAGACCTCCTGCACGCGGTTGTCCTGGTGGGATTCGCCCGTCATCAAGCTCAGATAGTCGATGACTATCATGCCCAGGTTCTTCTCGCGGCGAAGCTTCGCCTTCATCTCTGTGGCGGTGATGCCGGGGGTGTCGTCGATGAGGATGTCGCATTTGGACAGCCAGCCCGAAACGTGCGCCATGGTCTTCCAGTCCTCGGGGGTCAGGTCGCCTGTTCTGAGCTTATAAGAATCTATCATAGCCTCACTTGAAACGATACGTGTAACAAGCTGCTCGGCGGACATTTCAAGGGAGAAGATGCAGACCTTCTTCTTTGTGTTGCGCGCCACGTTTGTTGCCACATTCAGAGCAAAAGAGGTCTTTCCCATACCGGGGCGTGCGCCCAAGATTACAAGGTCGGATTTTCCGAGACCTGCCAGGACTCGGTCAAGGCCCGAAAATCCCGTGGGGATACCCTGGGTCGCCTCCTTGTCGGTGACAAGGAGATTCAGGTGGTCGTAGACCTGCAAGAGCACGTCACGGACGTGGACGAAGTTCTTTGTGTCCCGCCCCTGAGCGATATCGAATATTTTATTTTCCGCGTTTTCGATGATGTGGGCAACGCTGTCCTGCTCACCGTAAGCGGTGTCGGAGATGTCTCCGCAGACCTCGATAAGGTTTCGCAGAAGGCTCTTGTCCTTGACTATTTTTGCGTAGTCTTTTACGTTCATGGCACCGGGCACAACGTCGCCCAGGTGTCTTACGTAATCTTCTCCGCCCGACTTTTCGTAAACTCCGAGACGGACAAGGGTGTCGACCAGCGTTACAGCGTCTATTTCGTTGTTTTCCGAGTAGAGCTTCTGCATGGCAAGAAAGATCTGCTCATGCTCGCGGATGTAAAAATCCGTGCTCTTTACCATGCCCGCGATAGTGTTGAAGCACTCGGGGTCAATGAGGATACAGCCAAGGAGCGACTGCTCCGCCATCATGGAAAAAGGAAGCTTTCTGACTAAATCTTCACTCATCTTTATCTCCGTTCGCCGTCTGCGCGACGGCATGATTTTTTAAAAATCGGGATTATTTCTCGGAAACGAGAATGTTGATCTTTCCCGTGATCTCGGTGTAGAGCTTGACCTCAACGGTAAAGGAGCCGAAGGTCTTGATGGGGTCTGCAAGATTGATCTTTCTCTTGTCGACGGTTACACCGTGCTCCTTTTCAAGCTTTTCGGCGATGTCCTTTGAGGTGATAGAGCCGTAGAGACGGCCGTCTGCGCCGGCTGACGCGGGGAATTTTACCAGAATACCTTCAAGCTTTGCGGCAATATCTCTTGCCGCCGCCTTTTCTGTCTCGATCTTGTAAGCCTGAGATGCCTCGCGGTTTTTAAGCTCATTTATTGCCTTGGCATCGGCGGGAATCGCCAGCTTGCGTGCAATGAGGAAATTTCTGCCGTAGCCGTCGGAGACCTCAATAAGGTCGCCCTTTTTTCCCTGTGCCTTTACGTCCTGTGTAAGAATAACTTTCATATATAATCTCCAATCCGCCGCCATGCGGCGGCATATATAATCTTCGGAAACGCTTGGTACCGCCTTGGCGGCAAAATGGGTTTGGGTCCCATTTTGCAAGTGTTTCATGCGTGAAATGGCTGAGCTTGCAACCTCTTGTGGCTTGGTTTCACGCTAACTCCAGTCCGCCGCCATGCGGCATATGTATGTGTGCCGCAGCACACTTTATTTTTTGTCGATGTTTCGTGCGAAGTACTCGGCGATATTGTCGTCCACGATCTTTCTGAACTGCTTTAAGGTCATATCGTCCGCCATGCCGCCTGCGTTGTTGAAGTTTCCGCCGCCGACCCCCCGCATGAGCTGAGCGCAGTCGACTATATTGTTGTTTGAGCGTGCGCTGGCATTGATCCTGCCGTTCCATTCCGCGATGACGATAGACGCGAGCGCGCCGTTCATTGACAGAAGCTGGTCGGCAACGCGGCCGATGACGATCTTGGTCTTGCCCTCGTCTTCAAGGCCTTTTCCCATGCAAACGGCGATCCTGCCGTCCTGCACCATCTGCAGACCCGCGCCGATGCGGTACTGTGCGTCAAAGGTCTCGTAGTCTGCCTCGAAGAATTTGCGGACACGGTCGACCTTCGCCGAGCAAAGACTCAGGTATTCGGCGGCGGCGTAGGTCTTGCGGCTTGCGTACTGTGTGAAATTCTTGGTGTCCAGCATTATTCCCGCCAGCATTGCCGTTGCCTCATCGGAGGAAAGCTTGGAGCGGCGCAGACCCACGTCCAGAATGCCCGAAACGATCTCGCAGGCAGAGGATGAGGTGGTGTCGATGTACTCGTAGTCGCATTCTGCGGTATTTTCGTTCTTTTCGTGGTGGTCAAGGATTATTATCTTTCCGCCCAGGGTCTCGCGGAGTGTCTTGTAGAGGTGAGTGCTTTCCATGTTGCGGTGGTTGTTTACGTCCACCACTATAAGAAGCGACTCGGTACGCGCCTTTGTCAGAGCCTCCTGCTCGTCAATGAACATTCCGTCGTACTCGGGGGTCGACGTAAGGGACTCTGTGAGAGTGGCAAAATTCACGTCGGAGGGGTCGTTTATGACGATATTCGTGGGCTTGCCCAGCTCGCGTGAAAGCTTGGTCATGCCGATGGCCGCACCGATGCTGTCGTAGTCGGGGCGCGCGTGTCCCATAATGAACACATTCGAACACTCGGAAATATATTTCTTGACGGTTCTTGCCACACGAGGGTAATCGAAGCTGTCGGTGCTTGCCTGCTTGCGGCGGTCACGACCGTAGTCCTCAAAGCGTCCGTCGTGGTTTACTATGACCTTGTTTCCGCTTTTTCTCTGCTCAAAGGCAAGCTCCGCGTTGTGCAGTCTCTCTGTGAGTGTGGTGCCGCTGGCGGAAAAGCCCATGGATACGGTCAGCTCGTCGTCGCCCACGGTCAAAGTCTCGCGGATGGTGTCAAGTATGGGGAATTTTTCTTTTTCGCATTCACGCAAGGATGCAAACGGTATAATAGCGATAAATTTTCTTGTTTCCGGCTCGTACATAATGCCGTGCAGCTGGTGGATCCACTCGGACAGCAGCTCGCGGACCTTGTCCGCCGCCTGCTTTTCGGACACACCCGATGCGCCTGCGAAAGCCTTGAGGTCGTCGATCTCGATCCTGCCCACAGCCGCTGTTTCGTATTCAAGACGGCGTCTCAGATCGTCGATGGTGTTCTTGTCATCGGTGCAGTCAACGATGGTGGAAAGATAATACGCGCCTTTAAAATCGTCAACGGGGTTCTTTTCGTCCCCGATGACGGTCTTGACCGAGCGGACAGTCATATAGCGGTTTGCTCCGTCGGGCATTTCGTGGCGGAAGGGGAGGGTCTTCTCCACCGATTCCGCTATTTTTTCGGGGGTCAGGTTGCGGATGACCGAGGAAACGGCGGGTGTAACTCCCGGCATTTTGCTGTTGAACAGTTTTTGCGCGGCGGGGTTGCATTTCACGATTATACCGTCGTGGTTTGTGATGATGTAAGGATATACCATGCCGTCCAGCATACGGCTGAAGCGGTGGAGGATTATTTCGTTTCTTGCGTCCGACCTTGCACGGAAGAGCAAGGGTATTATTACGGCCGCGTCAAGGAATATCAACGACGTCGTCGCGATCAGTGCCGCCGTGGTGGGCTTTATGTCTGTCAGAAACAGCATAAGGAGCAATATAACACAGGTCATCAGACCTGCGCCCAGGCAGAGAGCAAAGGCCAGAGAAAAGTTAAAGAAGCTTTTCTTCTTTTCGCCGTTGCTATGTCTTTGATTGTTCTCGTTTGTCATAAAATGGGGACTCCTTTTTTGAATTTGGAGGTGTTATGTGTCATATCAGGGGCGCTTGGCTTTTTTTGCGGCCTGTCCGATTATCTCGAATGCACCGAACAGCGCCAGGACCTTTACGGCCAGAGCGGGGTTCATATAAAACAGGAAAACGAACAGTATTATGGGCAGACAGCCTATGCGTACCACACCGCCTCGCCTTTGGGCAAATTGGGTTTTTACACCCATCAGCGCAAGGGCGGGGACAAAGCACAGGGCTATATTGTGCGCCGACACCTGAACTATTCCGGAAGGAATGAACAGGGACAGCGCAAGGGAGATCGTGTAAACGACTGCCGCCGCGGCGCTTATGTCAAGGGTTCTGGACTCCTGCGGAATATCCGAGGGATAGCCGAAGAGACGTGCCACAAAGAACATGGTCTTTTGCATCAGATAGGAAAGGACCACGGCCAGGGCAACGAGGGTTCCGGGCAGGGTGTTGAAGGTCTCGGAGACCAGTCCCTCCACGTTGAACGAATAATCCGAGCCGAGGGATTCGCGGAGCTGTGCCATGGACTCCTCAAGCAAGGCGACCGTTTCCTCTCTTGCCTGCACCAGAGCCACGCGCAATGTTTCAAAGGGCGAGCCTGTGGCGATATAGGAATGAACGAGAATAACGGCCGCCGCTATGGCGCAGGGAACTGCGGCACTGAGCATGACCGTTGACTTCATGTCCTTTCTTTTTCGGGTGCAAGCTCCCATTGTCGCGCCGCCCATAAGAGCGACAGCGGGCAGAGTGGCGATAGCTACCACCTCACCTACGGTCTTTAGCCCGCAAAGGAAAGACAGAGCGGTGCTTGCCGTCACGGTCAGTATAGCAGAGGTCAGAGCGAAGGGGGTGCTTTTATAAGCGGTGTAGGCGAAAGCGCCTGCGCCGAAGATCGCCAGCACGGGCAGGGCAGGTGCCAAAGACAGGGCAAAGCCCGAGCCTCGGTAGCCCCATGCGTATATGGCGAATACGATCGTCAAAAGAAGCGCTGATGCTACAGCAGGGCTGAGGGGAGCAATCTTGTTTTTTGCGATCTCGTCGATGCCGTTTTGTGTGTTCTTTTCTTCCACGATTTGTCCCCCTTTCCTTGAAGTTTAGACAAAAATTCATTATATTATATCATATAAATATGAAAATGTCAAATGTTTTGAAGAAAAAGGATTTGGAACAGGTGCCCGGTGACCGCTTTACTTTCAAATATCAAACGTAGATTGGGAATTTGACTAAAAAGCATGAGCGATTTTACACACATATGCATAATCTTTTGAAACTGACTTGAAAAACTGTGAAAATTATGGTAAAATAATTTGGAATATTGTCTTTGTACGATATCTAATTTTGATGTCGCTCGGCGACAGATCGGAGAGAATATGAGAAAACATCTGAGAACACTTTTGTGCATCGCGGCGCTTGCTTTGCTTGTCGCGCTTTTTGCGGTGTGCGCAACGGCCGCAACCTACGACTACGCCCACGTAAAAACCTTCAAAAACACCCCGGCGTACTCCGACATAACCTACGCACAAGGCTGGGTACAGGTTTCTGCGTCCGGCAAAGTAAACTCGCTGGATGCAGGTGACGACGGTAAGTACGTAAAGGAGGGCGACCTCCCTTACGGAAGCGGCTACAAGGCTTATTTTAACGAGGACAAAAAAACTCTCGTTATCATAGGCGATACCGTCTATTCAGTCCCCTCCGCCAACTCCGGTGACTGGAAAAATTCGGACGGAACCAAAAATGCATTGTTCCCTTATTGGTGCAATCTTAACTCCGACAAGGTAGAATATCTTGAATTCCGCGGCATAGCGGGCTTCAACAACGTGGGATATATCATCCGTCCTCTGGTGAACGTCAAGACCATAAAGATGGATATTACCGCCACCGAGTACAGAGGCTCAAAGGACGATACCGCCGCATTTGCGGGTCTCACCTCCCTTACCACGGTGGGTTGGGGAAGCTGGTCCTCGGATGGTGTGTGGACTGCGTCCGAGTATTATAAGGAGGGCACGGTAGACCTGCGCGGATTTACGGTCCTCCGTCCCGGTGCGACCACCTCTATCATCCCCGATCAGATTATGTACCTCGGCTCTGCCCTGAGAAAATCGACATCGGTGACGAAGGTCATTCTTCCCGTGACGTTCAAAGCCAATAGTGATCACACATACAACGTGACGGTGGTTTCCGACGGCAGTGACGCTTACCCGCTCTGGGATAATTCGGGCAACGTAACCGAAGGAAAAGCGGCTTATCTTGTGAAAAACAAGACCACGGAGAAAACTGCGTACACCACGAGCTGGCAGGTCCCCACGGGCTGGGAGTTTGTGACAAAAAAGGCTGTGGACATCGAGCCGTATCTGGGCGAATTTGCGGGCATGATTCCCTACGACTTTGCAAATGGCGCAACGGCGCTTGAGACTGTTATCGTTCCCGAGAGCGTTAATCTTTACAGAATATACAAACAGGCCTTCCTCGGATGCACCTCTCTCAGTTCTATCTATATCAACGGCACCATCGACGAGAGCTTTACCGTTGACGCGGGTGCATTCGGTACCGGAAGCGACATGGTAAGCGGTGTCAAGATATATGTTACCAGCTTTGAGGACGTTGACAAGGTAAACCGTGCTCTTGACAAGGCGGGCTACACCGACAGATCGGTGGTGACGGCGGACTGCCCGCTTAAAAGCCCCATTACGGCGGACGGCTTCCAGGTCAAGATAAACACAAGCTACAACGGTCTGAGAGGTCTCTTTATCTTCGATGAGAGCTCAAAAGAGCTGTACGGCGCCCATGGCTTTGATTTTGTAGAGTACGGCGTTGCTGTCTGCACCAAGACCGTGGCAGAAAAATACGGCTCAAACGATGCGATTTTTACCAGCGGAGACCCGAAGGTAAGGATAATTGCCGTTGAGCGCGCCGACGGAACGGGTGAGAACCGTTGGGTCGACTATGAAAAGAGGCAGTTCTGCATTGCGCTCACGGGCATTCCCGAGGATAACAGTATGGACGATATCTATTTCGTTGCATACAGCGTCTGGAATGATGCATACGGCAATGACCAATACGTTTATACCACCTACACCGCGTCCGATGACGAAAATTATGTGAATCTCTACGAGGTCACTCTCGGTCTTTTCAAAAACGGTCTTTTGAACACCGAAACAGTTAAAAACGCGGGCGGTGACGTAAACGCCATCATCTGGAATCCCTTGAAGAAGGGTGCTGTAACTATAGCATCAAAAGATTTTGCGACACCCGGCACGCCGAAAAACGGCTCTACAACGTACGCCCTGAAGGTCAGCGCGACCTATAACGCCGACGGAAGCTTTACTTATCTGGATCAGCCTCTTCACAAGATGACGGGTGCGGCACAAGCAAACTACAGCTACAACCCCTCGAATTTTGAGGCGGTCGCCACCACGAACGTCCTCTGGTCTCTCTACAGCTTGGGCGACGAATACGTTGCGGTATACCGCCGCGATCCTGCGGCGGCAGAGAATGCAAAGGCACTTCTTCCCACCCTGACCATAAGTTCAAACGGCGGTGTCCACCCCTTCCGAGACGGCTACGGTGCCCTCAAGACCAACAAGGTCTCGGGCGACGTTACCATATATTCTCCCGTTTTGACTGCCGCTAACGCAAAAAAAGTAAAGACTATCGTTGTTGACTACGGCGTAAACGGAACCGAGGACAGAACGGGAGGCAACGGCTCTTTCGCTCTCGGAAACGCCGCATACACCACTACCATCGTTTACCCCAATGGATTTACACCTGCTTCTGCATCCCAGTCTCTGCTCAGAAGCAACACCGTTTTGAAAAATGTTATCTGGGCAAACAAGCCCGCGCAGACGGCGGCTCAGCAGTATCATATGGGCGACGTTAAGATGAGCGTTGAGGGCGAGACCCTCACGTCCCTCCTAGACCTGCGCGGTATGGGCAAGATCCATCCCGAGGCGTTCGTTCTTGACTCCAAGGTCGTTGAAAATATCGTTTTCGCAGGCTTTGCCGCCGGAAGCACGACCCAGTCCTTTGGCGGTATTACCGAAATTGACAGAGTATGGATCGACGAGGGCGGTGTCACCACGGCTCCCGCTACAAAGACCATCGACCTGTCTCTTGACACCACTCTCAAGACTATCGGCCGTCAATGCTTCAACCTCAAGAGCGAGGGATATACGATCAAGCTCTCCGAGGCAGTTACGAGCATTTCCGCTTACAATCCGTCCTACGGCAGTGCCTTTGCCGTTACGTTCGGCGCAAAGCTCCTGCCTGTTACGGTCGAGGCCGCAAACCCTGCTTTTGAGGCGGCGTTCTATAACCTTTACGCATCTCTTGCCCCCACGGGATACAGAGTTTATCCTCAGAACGTGACCGTAAACGGCAAGAACTATATGGATATCCGCGAGGAGATCTGTTTTGTTGACGAGTCAAGACTGGTCATCTACGAGCCTCTTCACAGCGATATCAACAGGAACTACGATTACAAGGTAAGCGTTCACCAGGGCGATCTGTCCGCGACGCTTCCCGTTTACAACCACACCATGTTCAACACCCCCGGCGACCGCTCGGTGGGCGGTGACAAATACCGCAGATACAGCGCATTTGCCTTCTGCGGAGACCCCGTAAGGGTAGATATCAAGGTGGGACAGGATTTCAGCACCTACAGCGTCTTCCCCTCCGCAAAGAATTTCAGATCGTCCTTTGATGCAACCACCGGAACCATCTCCGTATACCTGGACGAGCCGGACTATTTCGGAATCCGACTTGACGATATGGATAATTCTATAATTTCCATCTTTGCAGACCGTCCCGAGTATCCCGATGAGGAGGGTATCACTTCCGCGTCTGGCGATACTATCTACGTAGGCCCCGGCGATTGGTATTTCCCTCAGTCGGGTGACGGAAAGACCGAGACTACGAACGGACACAAGGGAACTCTTTATATCACAAAGCCGAACACCACGGTCTACGTTGCTCCCGGAGGAGTTCTTTACGGCAGAGTTAAATTCACGCCTACTGCCACAGGCTCTTCTGTCATCGGACACGGCGCCATCGTCGATCCCTTTGGGGACAGCCGCGTTCTGGATATCAGACAGGGCGGTACCGAGGGCGGCGGAAATTCTACTGCCGAGTATAAGAGCCAGTTCCTTGAGATCAGGGCCTCCGACTTCTATTTTGACGGTCCCGTGCTCATGGACGCGCGCTGCTTCCACATCGTTGTAAGCTCCTGCAGCAACGTAGTTGTCCGCAACTATAAGGCTATGTCCTCCATGATGACCACCGACGGTATTACCGATACGTCGAAGGCGGGTATATTTGAGCATTGCTGGCTCTACGTTGGCGACAACGCTCTCGTTGTCAGCGGTTCAAACGGAGCATATTATAACGATATTGCCATCGGAACAACCTGCGCGGCCATCTTCCCGCAGTCGAACACCAGAAATACTCTGCTTGAGAATATTTACGTGTTCCGCGCAAACGACGGTATCATCAACCACCGCTATAACTCCAGCGGAAAAGACTTGGTGGCAACCATGACCTTCAGAAACTTCGACTGTATCGATACTATCAACTATCCTCAGTTCTTCTCCGGCTACAACATGGGTGTTTCCACCGAAAAGGTATTCACCTTTGAGAACCTTTCTCTCCCTTGGAGTTCGGGTGTGACAAATCCCCATGCTACGGCAATCGAAAACTATACGGGACTGAGAAACGTGCTGGTTGAGATAACGCAGCCTGCCGACAAAACGCCCTCGGGTAACTATTCAATGAACTTTATCAACACCTACGTGGACGGCAAGCTCATCGACAGTCAGAACAAAGCTGTTCTGAACGTCACGCTGGCCGAGGGCACGACCATTGATTACAGCTTCGCGTCGAACGGCAGCTATACTCCTGCACAGAGGGACCTTCACACGGTGAATTATACCGCGACGGGCAAGGTTTATATAGGCTCGCTTCTCGTGGGCTTTGAAAACGACGTTATTATCGAGGGCGGTACATTCTATCTGCCCGCTGCTGAGATCCTTGCAAAGCTCCGCACGACCAAGACCCCGACCACCGTTACAAAGAACGGTATCGCTTACGTGGTGCACACCGCACTGAAGTCAAGCGGCGCGGCAAAGGCAGTATCCATCAGCGGCGGCAATCTGACCATTACCCCCGTTGCTCCTTCGAGCACTCAGAATATCGTTGCAGATAACAGCGGTCTCATTACAAGAGAATATGAGACTACCTGCTACCACATCGACCTGGTTCAGAACGCGGGCGACGGAGTAATGTACGCATATCCTCACGGAACTAACCAGTATAACGGCGGTATCGGATACCATATTACCGAGGAGATCAAGATGTACGGCGCAGGCACGTATAAGCTTTCGCTCAAGGCTAAATGTCAGCCCCTTGACGGCGGCGCATATACCCCCGTATATCTTATTTACTGCTATGACACCGAGGACGCATATAACAGACCCTACGAAACAAAGTATACCCTCACCGGAGATTGGGCGGAATACACAAAGACCTTCACGGTGACGGAGGATATGGTAAAGAACGGCATAGGCTTCTGCGTATATATCACGGGCTATGACAACGTTCCCGTTGAATATTACGCGGTCAAGGATATGGTCGTTACGAAAGTAAGCTAAAAAATAAAACCCACAGGCAAAAGCCTGTGGGTTTTTGTTATCGTACTCCGAAAAGCAGGTCTCCGTAGTCGGGAAAGGGCCAATATTCCTTTGAAACGAGGGTTTCAAGGGTGTCTGCGTAAGAACGAAGCTCCTCCATTACGGGAAGAACACTGTCCTTGTAAGCCATGGCGCGTTTCTTGTAATCCGGCTCGGATTTTGCCTTGGAATTTACCTGTGAGAGAGTTTTTACGGTCTTGTGGGTCTTTGAAATAAGACCGGTCACCTGCGAGATCATATCCTGCTCGTAGGAGGTGTCGCTGTCGGGGGAAACGCTGAGCACGCAAGCGGCGTTTGATGCGGTATCCCCTGCAAATTTGGAAGCGGCGGGGAGAATGCTGCGGCGGGTCATGTCGACCATGGTCAGAGCCTCGACGTTGAGCACCTTGCAGTAATTCTCAAAGTATATTTCGGCTCTTGCGCGCATTTCCGACTCGCTGAAC